>CAIUHT010000764.1 GCA_903898975.1 uncultured Planctomycetaceae bacterium | reverse complement strand
CCAGGGTGGTGACCAGCACCCGGTCATCGCCGTTGGTATCGGTCATCCAAGTGTGCCCATCGCCCGGGCCGGTGATTGAGGAGACCGAGGCCAGTGCCAGTTCATTCCAGTGATTGTGGGTGGTATCGGTGGCCGCGATGTAGGCCTCCATGGGCCCCGCCGCCGCCACCGCCACCAGCATGCTCCAGGCCACCCCCACGAGGGCGATGGACCGCCAACTTCTCCAGCCAGACTGTGTTACAAGTTCCGTGCGCATCCTGATCATCATCCTTGCCAGGTGGAGAGTCGAAACATCCGCAGCTTGACCACCATTCGACAGCGGAGCCCCAGAGATTTGACGGACGATACCGTAGCAACCAAAGAGCGGACTTCCAAGTTTCGGGGGGACCAAATAGGACGTCGAGATCGGTCCTTCGGGTCACCGTTGGGGCGCGATCCCGGGCGCGGTCCGAATCCACTCAAAAACCGCTCAGATCAGTCCAATGCGCCGGTTCGAGCTCTCCATAACGTGCGGCGATGGGCCAGGCGCTGCCTCCGCATTGAGCCGATGTCGTGGCAACCATAAGAGGCGCGACCAGGCACGCGGCGTCCTAACCGGGAGGAACCAACACAGGTGTGGTACGGGTCGTGCGCTGGGCCTGTTTCACACCTCGCCAGGTCCCACCGCCATATTCTGGTTCGACCCGACTTTGCGGCCTGAAGGAGGACGGTGGTTTTTTCGAGGGTATGCCTGCTACCGTGATCGGAAGGATTGAGGTGATTGCCGCTGCGTCCTGTTGAGGAGCCGAGGGACTATGGGTTCAGAACTGACTTGGAGAATGGCGATTGACAAGGTTCTCGCGGCGTCGGGCACGGCGCTGCATTACAGCGAGATCGCCGAGCGGATCATTGCCGAGGGATATCGCGCCAACCTGGGCGCGACACCCGCAGCCACCGTCAACGGGCAGATCTCGACTTCGCTGAAGCGGGATGGCGATGCTTCGCCGTATCTCCGCGTGGCGCCGGGGGTGTATGGACTGCGAACCGCGTCCTCCGGCAGCCCGGCGCTACCCCGCCCCACATCCGGAGGAGGTAGCACGGACGAGAACGAAGAACCGTATGACATCGTCTCTTCCTTCGGGATGTTCTGGCAACGGAGTGCTGTCGAATGGATTTCGACCCCGAGGCTGCTGGGAATGCAGCAGATCGGCGCGACCCCCGTCGATTTTTGTGGGCAGTTGGGCATTTACCTGCTCTACGATGGCCGCGAGGTGGTTTATGTTGGTCGAACGACGGAACGCCCCCTCGGTCGGCGGTTGTACGAGCACACCCTGGACCGGATGTCGGTGCGGTGGGATCGGTTTTCTTGGTTCGGCCTGTTGCCTGTGTCGGAGACCGGGGAACTGGGAAAGCTGCCTGCCTCGTTTGCGGCGACGAAGCTGATTCCCGCGCTGGAGGCAATCTTGATTGAGGCCCTCGAGCCGCGGCAGAACAGGAAACGCGGCGACGATCTCGCGGCTGTCGAATACATTCAAAAGAGCGATCCGGAGATCGAAAAAAAGAGGATGAAGGCAACCCTCGATGTCGCCATTAGCAGGCTTTAGTGACCATCAGACCAAGCCTGCGGTGGAGAAGCGGCAGTCTCGCGGACCTCTCTGGCGTCGGCTCCATTGCGGCCCTCCGCCCCCGGAGACTCGAAATCTCCCCGAGTCGCAGTGAGACCGTCGGTCGCCATGACCGGCCCGTTCACAAAGTTTCCGGCTGGCCGGGGCCGAGATCCGGCAAGATCCCCAGCGAGCCCACCGAACCTTCGCGCTAGGGTGTGTGTCTGAACCTTGATCCCGAAGGGGTCACCACGCGGGCTGCAATCCACGGCAATGGTTGGCTGGTCGGGTTGGTTGGGGATGCTGTTTGTGACCGGGAGGAGCGAAAGCCGCTCGAAGATTTCCTCGGGCCTGAGCGACTACCCGTCTGGCAATCCGAACTTTGACAAACTAGCATTCGAGCTGAGCGTGTGCCAGGAAACGGTGTCCGCCAACAGCATCGGTTGTGATGTCATGGGCGGTGGCTTGGACAGCGTGTTCTAGGGGTGCGCCGGGATGAGTCGCTGAGAGCTGTGTTGGCCGATTGGTTTTTTAGGCAGGGGCCCTTAGGGTGACACCGTGAATTCCATTGCACTCAAGCTGCACCTGCTGGTCTATCAACTGGAGCCGGGCAATCCCTTGCGGCGTGCCGAGGCTCTCTTCTTCCCAGATATCAGCCGGCTGGGTGAGCCGCGGGCCACGGCCCGCACTCCCGATGCGGCATACCCCCGGGAGTCCCGCTTCCGGGACGATGAGGCGGCCGCCCACCTGATGGCTGTGTCGGTGCGAGCAACGCTCCCCACCCTGCCCAACCTGAACCTGGCCGAGCGGCACTTACCCAGCGAGCTGACGCAGCGGACGGTGCAACTCGAGGTTAATCCTCCCAACCGCAACGCGGCATGGCGCGATCCTGTGTTGCTTGAGATCCCCGCCGTCCAGTGGTGGCAGTCGCCCGAGTGCCTGGTCGTCGCCATTCCCTCGCTGGGAATCGAGGTGCTCGCCAACCGCGAGCAGGACCTCCCGCAACTGCTGACCGACCAGCTGCGGCTGGTGCTGCAGCGGCGCAGGATTGACACGTCACTCCGCATGTTGCTGCAGGCGAACCGTGTCACGGCATTGACGGTCGAAACGGTCGTGATCGAACACACGCCCCTCAGTCCCAAGCAGTGGGGTGTCAAGGAGAAGGGGAACGATACCACTGATGCCGAACTGCTGGGGCGGGTCACCAGCCCGGTTCCCGAGCGACCCGAAGGGCACGCCTGGTGCCGGGATGCCGAGCTCAACCGGGTCGCCGAGGTCTTGCGTGGCGAGGCACCGCACAGCGTGCTGCTGGTCGGGCCCTCGGGTGTGGGGAAGACGGCAATCGTGCGCGAGATCTCGGCCCGCAGGGAGTCGCTGGGTCTGTCGGGCTGGCAGTTTCGGGTGACGAGTGGCTCGCGGCTGATCTCCGGGACAACCGGGTATGGGATGTGGCAGGAGCAGCTTGAGACGCTGCGGAAGATCATGGTGCGGGAGCGAATCATCCTGCATGTCGGTTCGCTGTTCGAGTTGCTGCAATTGGGACGGTACGACGGGCAGCCCCAGGGGATGGCGTCGTTCCTGCGGCCCGCCATTTCACGCGGGGAAGTGTTGCTGATCGCCGAGGCCACGCCCGAGCAACTCGCCCTGATCGAGCGGGAAGATGTCGCGCTGGCACGGGCGTTTGTCACGCTCGAAATTGGCGAGCCCGACGACACCGCCGACCGGCTGGGCATCCTGGCCCGGGCGGCCCAGGTCCCCCCGCGGGAATCGGCTGACCTGTTCAGCATGGCGGCGATTGCCGAGATCGAGCGGCTGCATCGGCGGTTCGCGACCTACTCGGCGTTTCCGGTGCGACCGCTGCGGTTCCTGGGGAACCTGCGGCGGGACTGGGTCGCCGAGCGGGAAGAGGTGGGCCAGGTCGACCTGCCCCTCCCCCCAATCGAGGCGGTCGACGTGGCGCTGGCGTTCACGCGGGAGACAGGTCTGCCCGGGTGGATGCTGGACGACCGGATCCCGCTCGATCTCGACGCGGCGCGGGAGTGGGTTGCCGCGCGGGTGATTGGCCAGCCCGAGGCGGTCGACCTGGTGGTCAACCTGCTGGCGGTGCTGAAGGCGCAGTTGAACCGGGGGGACCGCCCCCTGGCGAACCTGCTGTTCATTGGGCCGACCGGGGTGGGAAAGACCGAGATGGCCAAGACGCTGGCGGAGTTCCTGTTTGGGGCGGGTGCCGGGAATGACCCCCGGCTGATCCGCGTCGACATGAGCGAATACGCCGACGCGGGCTCGGCGGAGCGGCTGATTGGGGGGAGCGAGAAGTCGGAGGGGATCTTGACAGCGCGGGTCCGCGAGCAGCCGTTCTCGGTGGTGCTGCTGGACGAGCTCGAGAAGGCGCACGAGTCGCTGTTCGACCTGCTGCTGCAGGTGTTGGGCGAGGGGCGGCTGACCGATGCCGGGGGCAGGTTGGCCGACTTCCGCAACGCGGTGGTGATCATGACATCGAACCTGGGGGGGGCGACGTACGCCCGGCGGGGGGTGGGGTTTGGGCTGACCCGGGCCGAGACCGACCGGGCCCGCGATCACTTCGAACGATCGGTGCGGGACGCGCTGCGACCCGAGCTGTTCAATCGCCTCGACCGGATTGTCCCCTTCCTGCCACTCGACCTGGAGACGGCCCGGCGGGTGGTCGCGCGGCAACTGGCGCTGATCCGTGGTCGGGACGGACTGAAGTACCGGCAGGTGGTGCTGACGGTGGGGGAGGAGGTGGTGGACCACCTGGTGGAGCGGGGGTTTGAGCCCCGGCATGGGGCCCGGTCGCTGAAGCGGGTGATGGAACGGGACCTGTTGGCGCCGCTCGCCGAGCGGTTGAACGAAAGTTCGCAGCGGGTCGCGCAGCGGGCCGACTGCACGGTCTGGAAGGGACCTCCCGGGAAGGAGCTGGCCCCCGAGGAGTGGCGAATTGGCCACACGGTGCGGGCCCAGACCGACGAGCATGGGCGGCCCCTCGAGTCGGCGCAGGGCAACATGAGCCAGTTCACCGACCTGCTGGAACTGAGGGAGTTGCAGGCGCGGGTCACCCGGCTGCGGGGGAGCTCGGCGACGCTGGACCTCGAAAACACGCTGTTTCGGCTGCAGCAGGTGCGGCTCCGGCTGGAAAAGCTGCAGCGGCCCTTCGCAGAGATGTGGCCCATCCAGCACGAGATGGCCCCGCTGGAGGAGTGGTGGGAGGGCTACCAGGCGCTCGCCCGGCGGGTCTATGCCCGCGAGGAGGCAGAGCTGCTCGCCTACTACACCACAGACACCCCGCGACGCGACAACCCGGAACTGCGGGCCTTCAACAGCGACACCCAGCGGGAACTGACCCGGCAGTTGATGCAGTTGCTCGACCGGCAGACCGAGACCCCGCACAGCACGGGACTGCTGCTGGTCTCGACGAGTGCCGAGGCGGTGTGGTGGCTGGCCGAGGCGTACAGCGACATCGCCGAGGACCTCAGCCCCGCCCCACGGAGCGGCGCGGGAGTCCCACCCCAGGCGCGGGTCACGCTGTGGGCCTACCTGCCCGCGGGCGTGAAGCGGTCGGAGATTATGGGCCTGGCCTGGGACTTCCAGCATTTGCACTGGCAGCAGGACGAGCGACCGGACGGCTCGCCGGCGGAAGAGACCTGGCGGCTGGTGACCCGGACCGCGCCGGCGGAGGGGGATCTGGCGACCGGGACCAACCGGGGGCGGGCCCGTTCGAAAGAGCCCGAGGAGCGGGCGGGGGCCGCGACTCCGCAGACGGTGCTGTTGCGGCAACAGTTCAGCCAGTGGCCCGAGCGGGCGAAGGGAATCCCCGAGCGGACGCTCGCGGTGTACTGCGAGATTCATGGCCAGGGGGCCTGGCAGCGGTTTTCGGGCGAGGATGGCGTGCATCGTTTCCTGACCGAGGAGGGGATGTTCGACGTGCACGTGTTCGCCCAGCAGCCACCGGTCGCACAGCTGTTGCCCCCGCAGTCGATCTTGACGCTGGACGAGACCAAGCTCACCAGCCAGTGCCGGGAGTATGACCAACGCACCAGCCGGGTCACCGACGCGGAGTCGTCGGAGTCAGTCGCCTGGCGAAGCAAGAGACTGACCCCGGTTCTCACCGACCTGCTGTTTCGCCGGCACGAACGACTGGCCGAGGCGCTGATCGAGTGACCAACCGGCCCCAATCCCTGCTCTTGTCCGGCAGTCCCGCCCCGCCCTCGGGCGCCACCCGGAGGGGTGCTTTTCCTGGTTCCACTTTTCCCCGCGGTTGACTTATGGAAATCAGCATTCCGGTGTATGTCGAAAAGTTTAAACGGGCACAGGACAACATTCCGGTGCATCGGGTGAGTCCGCTGTTCCAGCTGGATTGGCTGGTGACCCAGGAGCGGCTGCAGACGGCGATGAGCGAGCTGGGGCGGCAGTTGCGGATGGAATTTGTCGGGTTGGCCAAGGAACCGCGGCATGACCTGCTGCTGGAGTGGACCTCGCTGCCGGGGCTGACTTCGCGACAGGTCAAGGTGCGGATCGAGGCGGGCGGCCGGTCGGCCAAGCTGAGGCTGCTGGTGGTGGACATGGTTCCGTGGGGCCTGCGGGGTGAGCCGGGCGGGCGGGTCGCCTTCACCCCGTCGGTGCCCGAGCTGTGGTTTGATCTGCGGCCGGGTGAGGAGCTGGAGAGCCGCCTGCAGGAGGTGCTGACCGAGCACGTCAAGCGGCGGTGGAAGTCGGACCCCCGGGAGGGGATCGAGCAGCTCGAACGGCAGGCCCTGGACGGGACCGCGTGGCTGGCCGAGCTGGAGGTGCCCCTCACCATCAGCCCGTGGGCTCCCCGGCCCGATGAAGACCGCCGCATGTTCCTGGGCTGCTGCGGGGTGATGGACGGCGAGAATGAGCTGCAGACGGTTGGCACCTGCCTGAATCACCAGTACCCCGACGACCTCGAGCGGGCCGCGCACCGCGAGGCCGAGGTGACCGAGCTGCGGCGGCTGCTGCAGGCCGACGATCGGCGCCCGCTTGTGCTGCTCGGCCGGCCGCAGTCGGGCAAGACCACGGTGCTGCACGAATACGTCTTTGGCAAGGTGCGCGACAGCCGGCAGCGGGGTGATCGCCGGGGGGGGGTCTGGCACATTTCCCCCCTGCGGCTCATCTCGGGGATGTCGTACGTGGGGCAGTGGGAAGAGCGGTTCCACCAGATTGTGAAGCACGCCCGGCGGTACGACCTGGTGCTGTACTTCGACGACCTGCTGGGGCTGTTCGAGGCGGGAATCACCAGCCAGTCACTGATCAGCGTGGGAATGTTGCTGAAGGAGGAGTTGCTGAACCGCCGGCTGCGGGTGGTGGGGGAGCAGACTCCCGAGGCGTGGCGAGTGCTGCGGGAACGCGACCGCGCCTTCGCCGACCTGTTCCACGTGATTCCCATTCCCGACCTCGACGCCGAGCGAAGCCTGCGGGTGCTGATCGCGCAGCAGCGGGAACTGGAGTACCGGCACCGGGTGCGGTTCACGCTCGACGTGGTCCCGACCGTCATCGACCTGCAGCGGCGGTACTACCGCGACCTGGCGTTCCCGGGCAAGGGGGTCTCGATGCTTCGTCGGCTGGCGGTGCGGATGGCCCCCCAGCGGCCTGAGGAGACGCGGGAACCGACCGTCGTGCCCCGCCGGGCGGTGCTCGAGCAGATGCAGATCCAGTCGGGTCTGTCGCTCTCGTTTCTGGACCAGCAGCAGACGGTTTCGGCGGCCCAGTTCGAGGCGCGGCTGCGGGACCGGTTTGTCGGTCAGCCCGCCGCGGTCGCCGCCGCTGTGGAGGTGCTGGGCATTGCCCGGGCCCGGCTCAATGACCCGACCCGCCCGCTGGCTTCGCTCCTGCTGCTGGGCCCGACCGGGGTGGGGAAGACCGAGTTCGCCAAGTCGCTGGCGACCTGCCTGTTCGGCAGCCCCGACCGCCTGCTGCGGTTTGACATGAACGAGTTTGTGACCGCCCAGTCGGTCCCGCTGCTGACCGGCACCTTCGCCCGCCCCGAGGGGCTGCTGACCAGTGCCGTCCGCCGGCAGCCATTCGCCGTGCTGCTGTTCGACGAGATCGAGAAGGGGCATCCCGATGTGCTCGACCTGCTGCTGCAGGTGCTGGGGGAGGGCCGGCTGACCGACGCCCGCGGCCGCACCACCGACTTCACCCAGACGCTCATCGTGCTGACGTCGAACCTCGGGACGCGACGAACGGATGCCAACCTCGGGTTCGGGGGGGAGAGCGCGGCGGTAGATCACTCGCCGGTACGGGCTGCCGAGGCGTTCTTTCGGCCCGAATTCTTCAACCGGCTGGATCGGGTCATTCCCTTCGCCCGGCTGTCGCGCGGGGAACTGCAGCTGATTGCCCGGCACCTGGTGACGGGGTTGCTGCGGCGGGAGGGACTGGCCCGGCGCCAGTGCGTGCTGGAGGCGAGCCCGCAGGCGGCGGAGTGGATTGTCGATCAGGCCGACAACCCGGCGATGGGGGCCCGGGCGCTCAAGCGGGCTCTCGAGCGGGAATTGACCCAGCCCATTGCCCGGTTCCTGGCGGCCCACCCCCCCGTGCTGCCCGCGACGCAACCAGCCCCCCCCGCCCCCGAGACACCACCTCCCCTGGAGACACCCACCACTGTCGGCCGGGAGGACGCCGCGGAGGCAGGCCCGGAGGGAGAGCTGCCGCCCGGCGCGTCGGTGCCACCCGCAGGCGAGACGCCCGCCGCGGGGGAAGCCGCGACAGTCGGACGGGTCCTGGACGGTGCAGCACGCCTCCCGGTCACCCTGATCACGGTCGACCGGAGCGTCGCGGCCCTGGAGGTGCAGGTGCGGCAACTCGAGTGGGTCGCCACGGGCTGGTTGGCCAAGCGGGAGCTGCCGGAGGAGTTTCCGGCGATCCGGCAGGAGATCCGCGACGGTCTGCGGGAGGCGCGGCAGCGGCTGCCCGAGCTCAAGACCACTTCCAGTTACGAAGCGGGGGCGTTGACCCCAGCCCAGATGCGGTACCTGCTGGTGCAGCAGGAGTGCGAGCTGGTGCGGCGCTGGCTGGAAGATCCGGCGACCGCCACGTTTGACCAGGCGCGGAACTCTCTTGGGCCAACCGTGGCGATGCCGATTCAGCAGCAGGCGACACTGCGGCGGGAACCGTCCCGCGGAGGGCGAGTCGACGGCGGCCGGCCGAAGGACACCGACCTGCGGCCCGTGGTCCAGGAGATTGACGACTACCTGCTGGGGGGCAGGGGAGTGCGGCATCGCAGCGGGGTCAAGCTGGTAACGCCCCGTGCGATGTTGGCGCGGATGCGCTGGATCGTCCGGGTCGTCGAGGCCGACCTCGGCCAGCTTGAGGAGACGGTCGTGCTGCGGTTGCGGAGTCTCAACCTGTCGCTGCGACGGCAGTTGGGGGTCTACGCACAGCGGCTGCGGGAGGCGTGGAACGAAGACCTGTGGCTCGAGACGAAGCTCGATGACTCGGCGAGTGAGTCGGGGGTGCTGACGCTGACCGTCACGGGAGTGCTGGCCCGCGAAGCGACTCGGACCGAGTGCGGGTATCACACGGTGCCTGGCCTGGAGCAGGAGGTCCCCGGGCTGTTTTTGGTCCAGGAGGTCGGGGCCGCCGACCGCCCGGTGGTGGTGCGGGAACTGCGGTTCCGGGGTGAGGCCCCCGAGCTGGTTTCGCCCACCGTCGGAGAGCTGAAGTTCGAACCGTGGCTTTCCACCGCCAACTGAACCGCCGCAACAGGAACCGCGCCCATGCCCACGTATCCCGTTCCCGTGCTCATCTGGAGGAACCCCGGGGGGTTCTTCACCGGCAGCCTGGTGGAGTTCACCGATCATGCCGCCGTCGCACCGAGCAAGCGGCAGGTGCTAGAGCAGCTGAAGACGCTGCTTGAGTGGCGGTATCAGCAGGAGCCGCACAAGCCGCCCCCGAGCCTGCGGGACCCTGAATTGCTGCGGTACCGGATCCCGGTCCGCCCGGTCTACAAGGACGAGCGGACCCGGCGGTTCGCCCCGATTCCCGAGCCGGTGGACATGTGGGTCTGGTGCGTGGTGGCGCAGGAGCGGTCGTCGCAGCACATTGCCTCGCTTCCGGCCCTCAACCTGCGGATCGAACTGACCAGCCCCAGCGAGGCGCAGCGCATGGTGACGCACCTGGTGCAGCGCGAGTTTGAGTTGTGCAGCCCGCGGGAGCTGTCGCGGTTGGTCGCCCCCGAGCACGCGGTGCTCGAGACCATCCACCTGAATCACCGCCAGGAACTGGCGAACCGCCGGGAGAAGATCGACACCCCCGAGTTGCTGCGCGTCGCCGACCCGCTGGGGCAAGCGGGCGTTCGCGCGCTTTACGGGCGGGCCTGGGAACGGGACGACGAGGTGGAGGGGCTGGTGGACCTGTTGAAAAGCCGACAGGGGAACTGGCTGCTGGTTGGACCGGCGGGATCGGGGAAGACCACCGTGCTGGTCGGGGCCGTGCGGACGGTCGAACGGCAGGCCGCCAACCAACGCCTGTTCTGGCAGACCAGCGCCGGGCGCGTGATTGCCGGGATGCGCTACCTGGGACAGACCGAGCTGCGGATGGAGCGGCTGATTGCCGAACTCGAACGGCTGGAAGGGACGCTCTGTGTCGCCAACCTGCTCGAGTTCATCACCAGCAATGGCGATGAGGTGACCGGGAGCCTTGCCGCGTTCTGCCAGCCCTACCTCGAGCGCGGCCGGCTGCGGATGATCGCCGAGGTGACGGTCGAGGAACTCGAGACCTGCCGTCGGCTGATGCCGGGCTTTCTCGACCTGTTCCAGGTGCGGATGCTCAAGCCCCTGGAGACCGCTCAGGCCGAGCGGCTCCTGCAGCAGGTGGCCCTCTCCGAAGCCCCCCCTCAGCGGTTGCGGGTGGAGCCCCAGGCGGTGGCCGACACCATTCGGCTGTTCCACCGGTTTCTCCCCTACCAGGCACTGCCGGGCGAGGCGGTGATTTTTTGGCGGGGACTGATCGACCAGGCGTTGCGGTCGCGAGACCGGGTGTTGACCCGTGACCGGGTCCTTCGCGGGTTCCTCGAACGGACCGGGCTGCCCGAACAGTTCCTGCGGGACGAACTCCCCCTCAGCTGGGAGACGATCCGCGGGCAATTCGCTGATCGGGTGGTGGGCCAGTCCACCGCCTGCGACCTGGTGGCCGATGTCGTGGTTCGGTTCAAGGCGGCGATGAACGACCCCCAGCGTCCACTGGCGACCCTGCTGTTCTGTGGGCCAACCGGGGTGGGAAAGACCGAGCTGGCGAAGGCGCTCGCCCGGGGCCTGTTTGGGGCCTCGGCCGAGAACCCCGAACCCAACCACGCTGGCACGGAACGGCAGTCACGCCTGCTGCGGCTCGATATGAGCGAGTACTCGGGCCCCTGGGCCGCCGATCGACTGTTGTTCCAGTCAAACGGGCAACCGTCGGAGTTCATCAGGCAGATCCGTCGGCAACCCTTCACCGTCGTGTTGTTCGACGAGATTGAGAAGGCCCACCCGTCGGTCTATGACGTGTTAATGACGGTTTTCGACGAGGGGCGGCTCAGTGATCGGTTTGGCCGGGTCACCTGGTTCCGCAGTGCCGTGCTGGTGATGACCTCGAACCTCGGAACAGTCGCGCAGGGGTCGGTCGGATTTGGTGGGACCGAGTCGGGCCGGGTCGGACATCATGCCGCAGCGGTCCGACAGCATTTCCGCCCCGAGTTCTTCAATCGGATTGACCGCGTGGTGGTGTTTGACCCATTGCCGGCGGTGGCGATTCGCGAGATCACCCGCAAGGAACTGGGGCGGATCGCCCTGCGTGATGGGGTGCGCCGCTGGGGTGTCAACCTGACCTGGTCGGAGGAACTGGTCGACTATCTGGCCCAGGCCGGTCTCGACCCCCTGTATGGTGCGAGGCCCCTGCAGCGAGCCATCGAGACGCGGCTGGTGGCCCCCCTGGCCACCTGGCTGCTCCGCAATCCTCCTTCCGGACCTTCCCGCGTGCACTGCGACTTGCGGGATGACGCAGTGGTCTTCACCCGGCTGGATGCTTGCGCGGCCTCACCCAGCAATCGAAACTCGGGCGGCCATGGGCCGTAATCCGCAGTGGTGTGGTGCGATGTAAATGATTCAACTCCCCCACACCCGGCCTGATTCCGCCCTTGTCGTTGCGGTCAGCCTCAGTTACCAATCCTCTCCCGCCGAGGCTGTTTCAGGCCTTACTCCCCCTTCCAGGTCTCTCACTCCCTGTCATTGCCCAGTGGCTGTTCGTGCCGCTGGGTCCCCCCACTTCATCCACCCTTCCAGCGGCACTCTCCCTCTTCGCAAATCGGCCGATCCGCATCAAACCCTGTGCTCGACAGGGACCGTTGATCGAGTACGCCTGTGCCCGACTTGCGTTGAAGGGTGTGCAGCATGCACTGCTGAAGGTTCTCCCGACCTCCGCAGACACAGGAAAGTCCATGGTTCGCCCCAGTTGGAACACTCCCGCGCTGCGTATCGGGTTG
>CAIUHT010000763.1 GCA_903898975.1 uncultured Planctomycetaceae bacterium | reverse complement strand
TTTTTCTCAGCTCGTCGCCCGAGATCTTCGCCGTCGCGAATGCCCGCCAGCCCTCGCGTACGGCCACTTGGCGAGTGCAATGAGGAATCCCCTGGCGCACCGATCCGTGAGTGCACCAGGAGCCGTCAGCGGCCTGCAGAGCTCTGCCTGGCAGACACCTGCCAGTCCCGGGCATTCGACCGTCGCAACCCGTCGAACAGGTCACGGCCGAATCGATCAGACGATGTGCCGGCGGGCCGACTCTCGCAGGCACTGCAGCACCCCCGCCCAATCGAGCGGAGGTGCCAGCAGCAGCGTCCGGCAAAAATCCCTGACCGCCTGCTGCTGCCCGGCTGCCGGCAGATAGTCGACGCGACTGGTGCCATCGACCCGGGCCAGCATGCAGCCCGCCAGGTGAGGCAGCGTGCGCGACACGACCCGCCCCGGGTCCAGCTCTTCGGGAACAGGCTGTCGCCGCAGTTGCGACAGGTATCCCCCCCAGAACGCGATCCCCAGTTCGGCCATCTCGGCGATCCGCGCGTGGTGATGCAGCGTCTTCAGCAGC
The DNA here is from genome assembly GCA_903898975.1 of uncultured Planctomycetaceae bacterium. GTDB lineage: Bacteria > Planctomycetota > Planctomycetia > Planctomycetales > Planctomycetaceae > UBA10511. The sequence goes on along the minus strand of CAIUHT010000763.1, from coordinate 1,467 downwards.
AGGTGACTGAGAAAAAAGCCCGTGTCGAATGCCGGGTCGCCATAATGCACGGTCTCAAAATCGACCAGGAACAACTGCCGCCCCACCAGCAGCACGTTCTTCGGACTGAAGTCACCATGAACCAGGCAGACCGGATGCGACAACGACCCCTCGATCAGTGATGTCCAGTGCGTTGCCAGGTCAGGGTGTGCCGCGGCGACCCGGCGATAAAACGGATCGACCCGCAACTGCTGAAAGACTTCGAGGTCGCCAAACTGCTCCCGCAGCCCCGGCTGACCGGCGGTCTTGCGGTGCATCTGCCCCAGCCAGTCCCCCAGGTGCCCGGCCACTTCACGATCGAGTCGGCCCGCCAGCAGTTCCTGCTTCCACACCGTGTGGGGATCGGCCGCCGCCTCCATCGCAAACACATACTCGGGACGATCTTCCCACAGCACTTCAGGAACGGTCTCGGCAGGCACCACCGTCCTGATCACCCGCAAGGCGTCGGCTTCGCGATAGATCCGATCGATCCGGCTGAACCACGGAATGGGGGTCCGCAACTGCGGTCGCGACTGCTTGACGATGAAGTCGGCCCCCGTGTCGGGCGTGACCCGCAGCACGACATTCGACACCCCCCACTCCAACATCCGCACCTGCGCGCCCCCGGTGGCCGCGAGCCAGCCCCGTGTCCGCAGCCAGTCTGCCGCAGTGTCTTCCGTCAATCCATCCATGCGCTCGCCCTGCTCACTCGAGTCTCCCCGCGACACTTGCCGCCAACCCGTTCCGGTCGCCCACTCGTGTCCCACAACTCTCCCAGTTCGCTTCCATCGGGCGCGTCTCACGGGCGTTCGCAACCACGGAATTCACTCCGCTGCCAGTGACGCGCGAGCCGGCCGATTCGCGCTGGTCTTGTGGCCTCGCGGGGCCGCCGGGTGGTTGTTCACTGTCAGCTTGGTCGACTGCATTGTCCAGTGGCCAGTCCCAGGGCTGAGCCCGTCGACCTAGCGACCGACCTTCCCTTTTCCCTGCGGCCTCAGTCGGACCACACAGCGAAAGCCCACGTCGGGCAAGCGTTGATTCGACACCACCCCGACACGGTTCGTCAGCCGCCAATCAGTGGCTCCCCCCTTCACCACCTTCTGCTCTCCCGCCCCGGCGGCTTTCGGACCCGCAGGATCCCGCACCGCCCCCCCCTTGCGGGAGAGCAGTTGTTCAAAGGCGTCGGCCTGGTACCAGTCGGCGACCCACTCGCGGGCGTTGCCGGCTGTGTCGTAAAGCCCGTATGGACTCAAGTCGGCCGAGTACCGGGCGACGGGAGTCAGCCGCGACACCTCACGGGCCCGCCCCCACAGTGGATCTCCCTCGCCCCAGGGCACAGCAAACCCCAGGGGACCTCGGGCCGCTTTTTCCCACTCGGCCTCGGTGGGCAATTCCTTCCCCGCCCACGTGGCGTAGGCCTTGGCCTCGGTCCAACTGATGCCAGTGACT
>CAIUHT010000762.1 GCA_903898975.1 uncultured Planctomycetaceae bacterium | reverse complement strand
GTGGACCGTGACGAGTCGCTCGACTCCGGGACCAACTGAGACGTCATCTCCCAGGCAATGGCACCCAGCAAAGTCCACGCATCGTCAATCGATTCTTCGTACGGTTCGCTTGGAATCGCCACTCCCTCGAGCCCCAGACTGCGGGCCGCCGGGGCTCCTTTGCTCATTCCCTCCCGGATCATGTAATCGATGGCCCGGAGATAGACGTGATTGGCGGATTTGAGATTGGGCAATTCGGCCTGGGCAATCTTGGTGCGGATGTAATACAGCACCCGCGGAACTTCCAGCAGCGGGTGGGCCTGCTTGGGAATGGCCTGATACCGCTTAATGCCGAGAAAGGCCTGTTGCTGCTCGGTTGCCAGCGGTTCGCGGCGCACGAACAGCCACTCCGGCTGTTCGAAGAGGGCCGACCAATCGCGTTGCAGCGCATAGGGCCGGCCGCCAATGACGACCGGACAGTTGGCAAAATCGGTCGCCAAGCACAGCGTCTTCAACCCCTCGATGGCGGCCGGTGACGCCTGATCGAGTCCATCGCACAGCAGCACCAGGCGACCGGCCCGCCGGCATTGCTCGAAGAGCTGTTCGCACTGCGACGCGGTCGCGACGTCGGCCCCACAGCTCATCTCCAGCTGCTTGCGCACCATCCGGCGGACCTCCGCGCGCAAGTCGCCGCGACTGAGGGCCTCCCACTCCGTGGTGGACAACGCGAGGGGCAACAGGCCCCCGGGACACAACCCCAGGCGGTAGGCCAGCCATTCGAGCGACGTGGTTTTCCCCAGCCCGGCGTCGGTGGTGATGACCATCCGCTTCCCCCGGCGCGGGCGGCTTTCCACCACCCGCCGGAGGCGCGAACCATCGCCCGCTGAGGCCGCGTCGCCATTTTCCTCGGCAGGTTCCCCAGTGGTTGTGCCTGCCGCAGATTCTTCTGGCGCCGCAGGGGAGGGCCGGCTTCCGGAGAGAATGGCGACGACATCCGCGTCGGTGACGGACTCCCAGGCGTTCCGGGACTCGGCGGAGTTGGGCGGTTCGCCGGGGGTGGGGGAAGGGACCGGCACCGGAGAGCCCCCGGGCCGGGGGGCGCGGAACTGAGCCGCGCTGAGGTGGCGCCTGGGGTGCTGGAAGTCGGTGAGGAGGCTCCACGCCTGATCGGCGATAAACGGAGTTTCCGCAGTTCTCATGGCGGGAAAGGGAGAGGAGGGGCGGGGGGGAAACGCGGGCAGCGAGGGTCAGGGTGAAGAGACGTCTGAGGGGGGCCAGGGGCGGAGATCAACGGATGCCTTGCCGCTGTCGCCTGTCCAGCGGCTCAACCAATCCGACCGCAGCCGATCGCGGTGCCGGGCGAGGAGCCGATTGGTAAGCAACAACCGATCGAGCGCCTCCCCCACGGTGGAGACAAAACCGACGTCAATGCCGGTGTAGTCCTCGGTCTCGCTATGGGCGTCATTGCGGGCTTTATTGCGGGCGTCATCGCGGGCTTTATTGCGGGCGTCGATGAATTCCTGGACCCACTGTTGCCCATCCTTGGCAGCCTGAACTTTCCAATCCGCCTGCGGTCCGAAGAGCAGCCAGTGCAGGTCGTGGTCAGCCGCCTGTTCGAGTTTCTTCAGCGAGCCACGAACAACGCCGAGTGAGATCTGGAGCGGGTCCCAGACAGGTGAGTTGGCGACGCCTGGGGGGGACCAGTCAAGGAGGGCGGTGAGAGCGATCTGGAGATCGAGCGGAGTGGTCTCGCTGGGAAGGGGGGGGCGATCACCATAGGGGTTCGCGGTGGCGGCGAGCAATGTGCACAGGGCGGCGGCCTCAGCGGAGCGGCCGTGCAGCTGACGGGGGTGGTTGGCAGTGTTGTTCTTGACCTGGCCTGGAGTCGAGACAATCCGCCAGCGACCGTGCCAATGTGGGGCGAGGCGGGAAGCCGCCCAGGCACGTTCCATGGAGAGGAGGATGTCTTCCTCGGGGCGATTGTCACGGAGGCTGGTGAGGCCGAAAGCGGGGAAGTCGGGAACAAACACGCCACCCGCTTTGGATGAGACGGGAAGCAGGTCGACTTCGAGGCGAAACAGCCCGGCCGGAGAAATGACACTGGCCGAGGCGGAATGGAAATCGGGGAGGGTGAGTTGGCACCAGTCGGCTAGTAACCAGCCGATGACAGCCGCGGTACGGGGATCGCACCGATGATTCGCCAGCCAGTCGATGAATGAGTCCGCGACCCCGGGTGACGGAGGGAGCAGGGAGGAATTGCCGGTGACCGTCGAGGGACTGGGCCAATAGGCATCGAGGACCTGGCTGGCGGAAGTGAAATGCGCGGCAAGGTCGTGAGCTTGGGGGTTGGTGGCGATCTGGAGCAACGCCCGGAACGCTTTCAGCAGGCGCGCGGCGGAAACGGTGTGTCGGTCACCGTCCGGCCTGACAGCCTGCGCGGATAGGCAAGCCTCCACGGATTGGAGTGCGATTACGGGGCGAAAGTCTTCCTCACTCACGGAGATCAATCGCGCCAACAGGGATCGGTTGCCGCACAGGTCGGTCCGAGACCAGGGATCAGCCTCCAGTTCAAGGGCCAGTTTATTGAACAGAGTCTCAGGGGACATGGTTGAGCCGGCGGGATTTGGGAGAGCGTGGGAGCTGCCTGCGGGGATCAGTGGGGGAGTGAGGAGTCAAGACTGGCTGTCAGCTGACGCAACTCCTCAAGGAGGGGCAGTTTGTGGGAGATCAATTTTTCGTAACGCTGGATCTCGGTGAGGGGAATCGCTTTGAGTCGCTGCTGGTTGGACGGTGCGAGCAGCGACGCGCGATACGGCCCGCGGAATTCACGAGGAAGCTGGTTGTGTGGCGACTCTTTCCAGTCGAGCAGGTTAATTTTTCCGCTGAACTGGTCCGAGTCGGGGAGTTTCTGAATTCGCATCAGTCGATGAGCCACGATCCGCTCTTCCTGACCTGCAGCGTCAATGGCCTCGACCAGCACTGCACCGGCGGGGAAGTCTTCGATGACATACTCGTTGGCCGAGAAGGTCGCGATCAGGACTTCCTCATTGGGGGTGACTGTCAGTTCGGTTTCAGACGGGGTGGGGGAGTCATCGGGACCGAAGGCCACGGTATTTGCGCTGGCACCGGCTGCATTGCGAATGGAGAGAAACGAGGTGGCGCGGCGGGGGTTCCTGTCGACCTGGCGAGGAGCGGGAACGACCACGGGTGTTGAAGGTGATTTCCCGCAGCTTGCAGAGATCTCGTTTCGGGCTTCTGCTGGACGAGAAGCGGCTCCAATCCGGCGCGAATCCGCCGCAACAGGAGTCAGGATGTCGAGAAGAATTCGGTAATAACGAAACAGGGAATTTGCATCGTTTTCAATCTGCGGTGATGGTTGAAGCCACTGCCCGGACTGAATCGTTTCGGGCAGGGTGCGTGTCAATCCGCCGGTTGATCGCAGTGGAATCATGGCGGCCCCAGGGAAACTCCTGGTGAACAGAGCAGCCTCGTCATAAACTCCCTTCATTCCGCCGATAAAAACCGCCGCAATGTGGTTGTGCTCCTGAGGGTTCAGCATCTCACTCCGCATGAAACGCAGTGAAGCCGCTCGATCAGCCTGTTTTTCGGTCAATACGAGCCCTTCGAACGCGCGCGCGCTCGGGGGCAAGTCTTGTTCGAACTCTCGCGATTGATAGATATGAATTCGCCTGATGTTGTCGTACGCATTGGCTGCGTGATGCACGAGAGGCGAGATTGCGGGGTGGCCTCCAAACACGAGGTCAAGGTCCAGATCGCGACATGTGC
>CAIUHT010000761.1 GCA_903898975.1 uncultured Planctomycetaceae bacterium | reverse complement strand
TGTAGACCTCCAGGTCTGCACGAACCCGACTCACCCCGCACACCAGGACCACCCACCACACATCCCGCCCGGAATGAGTCCTTCTCCATAACAACCCGAATTTCACGAACAGGTTAAGCAACGTGGTGTAGACCTCCAGGTCTGCACGAACCCGACTCACCCCGCACACCAGGACCACCCACCACACATCCCGCCCGGATTGAGTCCTTCTCAATAACAACCCGAATTTGACGAACAGGTTAAGCAACGTGGTGCAGACCTCCAGGTCTGCACGAACCCGACCCACCCCACACACCAGGACCACCCACCACACGTTCGGCCCGGATTGAGTCCTTCTCAATAGCACCGCGATTTTCACGAACAGGTTAAAAACCTGTTCCACGACGTGGTGCAGACCTTCGGTCTGCCACTCCCCGATTCCCGTGTCATTCCGGGGTGACTTCCACCGGACGTTCGGCTGCGAGGGCCTGGTCGATGATGTCGGCCGAGAGTTCTTTTCCCGAAATCGCCTTGTAGGTCTGGCTGATCATGTCGGCAAACACCGCCTCCCCGGCAATCACCTTGCAACCCCGCATTCGCGCTTCGCGGGCCAGCGGGCTTTCTCCCACCAGTTGCGTGAGATCGATGACGTGCATGTTCGACCGCAAAAATGCGGGGTTCAACTTGATCCCCGTCCCGCTCGACAACCCTGTCATCGCGTCAAACCGCTGGGCTTCGGCCAGCACCACCACGTCGCACAACGTGTCATACAGGTTGGCCACCGGAATGTACCGGGCGTTGTTCAACTGGGCGAACTGCCGGGCCTCGGCATCGTCCGCCCCCGTCACGCTCAACAGCCCCTGCCGACGCTGCACCCCCGCCGCCACGCTCTTCGCCAGCCCCCCCGTGCCGATGATCAACACGTTCCGCCGGTCGAGCGGCCGGTCGTCTCCGCCGCGCGATCCCAACCCCGCCTCCAACACCCGCAACACGCTCTTCCAGCCGGTGTTGAACGCCTGCCAACCCTCCCCCTGCTTGACCAGCAGGTCGGCATACTGCGCCTTGCGGGCACTCTCCTCGACCGTCTCGGCCAGGTTGAGCGAGCGTTCCGCCAGGGCCGGGTTGCACACCACAAGGTTGATGTGCAAATTGTCGAGCATCTGCTGCGCCTTGCCCGAGAGGCCGATTTCCAACGGCAGGCAGCGCACATTCAGCCCCTGGGCGGCGAACGCCGTGTTGAACGCCCGCACGGTCGTGCTCTCGGCCGGGCCAAACCCCGCCACCGCCACAAACCGCGTCTGCGGATTGATCTCGCGGTACCGGAACACCTCATTCATCTCGGTGACCGTCGGCTGCCCGGGAAACGCCTCCAGCCCCTTCTCGAGCGCCGCGTACACCCACGGAGCCCCGTACTTCTGCCCCAGCAGCGAGAACATCACCCCCTCACGACCCAACCCCATCCCCACCACCGGCAGGTCGCGTTTTTTCGCGACCGCCGCCAACAGGGGCCAGGCGGCATCGAGCGTCGGGGTCGGCGCGACGAATTTCACCACGTCGGCATTCACCTGCTTCGCCTGGTCGATCAACGCCTCGACATTCGTCAAGGGCTTGTCGAGCGACGTGTGGCTGATCACCCGCTTCACGCTGCCGAACCGCGGAATCTTCCCCGCAATGTCCAATTCGAGCTCGATGTACGCCGGGTTGGCGATGATCGCCGTCCGCAACTGCACCAGGCGGTCTTCCTCACTGTCGGTCCACGCCCCCCCGTCCGCCTGCCGTCGACACGAAATCAGCACCGGCTTGGCGATCCCGTCCAGCATCTCCTTCAGATCGGGTTCCTTCCCCAGCCGGTCCAGCCGCAACTCGATCAGGTCACACTGACCGGCCGCGTTGAAGAGATCCACTTTCCCCAGGCGGCGCGATTCGGGAGCGACGGCAATGCACAACATGATGAGTCCAGTTCCCTGCAGATTCAGTGGTCGCCCTGCGGCCGCAACAACCGGGCCGCCCGCTCAAGATACACCCACGCACTGGTCAGCGTGCTGATCACCGCCCCCCAGATCAACCCGACCTTCAGCCAGTGGAAAATCGGATGGGCCTGCGGCCAGTCAGCCGGGGGGGCGGTCGCCAGTTCCAGCAGCACCGCCACCACCGCCGCACACTGCAGCACCATCTTCACTTTCCCGCTCCAGGCGGCCGAGAAGTCTTTCCCCGCCGCCTCCAGCAACCCCCGCAGGCTGGTGATGAACAGCTCCCGCCCGATCACGATCACCGCCACCCAGGGCGACACCCGCGCCTCGGGAACCGCCCCCAGAAAGACGAACGCCCCCCCCACCAGCATCTTGTCCACCAGCGGATCGAGCACCCGGCCCAGCACTGTCACCAGCCCGTACTTGCGGGCAATGTACCCATCCACAAAGTCGGTACTGGCCGCCACGAAAAAGACCAGGGCCGCCCAACCCCACTGCCGGGCATCGATCAGCGCCAGGCAGGCAAGCGTCAATACCAGCCGCGAAAGCGTGATCTGGTTGGCGATGTTCCACTGCCGATGCCAGGCCCCTGCTTCGCCCCCCCCGGCTCCGGCTGAAGACTGCGGTTCGACGGAGAGTGGTGGGGGTGACACGGCGGACCACAACGAAAAAGGAAAGTCAACGAAACAGGCGGAAAGCAGGCCTCGGCAGGACTGGCAACCAGGCGTTGCGGTGGTCACCCAGACACCGCATCCGCCTCCTCATCGTCCACCGCCACGCCCACAAGATCATAATCCTGCCGCCCCTCAATCTGCACGGGGACGAACGTCCCCACCTCCAGGTCCACTCCCTCCACAAACACCTGGCCGTCAATCTCGGGAGCGTCGGCAAACGTCCGCCCCACCCACGTCTGGTCATCGACCTGGGCATCCAGCAGCACGTCGAGTTCATACCCCACCAGCGAATCGCCGTGCGCGAAGGCAATCTCCTGCTGCAGGGTCATCAGTTCATCCTGCCGGGCCTGCTTCACCTCATCGGGCAGGTGCCCGTCGAGCTTGACGGCGGGAGTCCCCGGCTCAAGGGAGTAGGTGAAGACCCCCATCCGTTCGAAGCGAGACTCGGCCACAAAGTCTTTCAGCTCGGCAAACTGGCTGTCGGTCTCACCGGGAAACCCGACGATAAACGTCGTGCGCAGCACAAGGTTCTCGATCCGCTCGCGCATCCGGCGCACCAGCGTCTCGGTCGACTTCCGGTTGACCCGCCGCTGCATCCGCTTGAGCACCGGATCGCTGATGTGCTGCAACGGCATGTCGAGGTAGGGAATGATCCGCGACGATTGGCCAATCGTGTCGATCAGCTCGTCGGAAATGTGCTCGGGATAGAGATACAGCAGCCGGATCCAGTCGATCCCGTCGACCTGCTCGAGTTCTTTCAGCAGGGAAGTCAGCCGGGTTTCGCCATACAGGTCCATCCCGTAATAGGTGGTGTCCTGGGCGACCAGGATCAGTTCGCGGACCCCATCTTCGGCCAGTTCGCGAGCCTCGGCCACCACGTTTTCGATCGGCTTCGTCGCATGCTTGCCGCGCATCTTGGGGATGGCGCAGAAGGTGCAGGTCCGGTCGCACCCTTCCGAGATCTTGAGGTAGGCGTAGTGCCGGGGGGTGATCCGCAAGCGGGCCCGGTCGTCCAGGGCGCGGATCGGAGCCGGGCGAAACACCTCGCGCTGCTCGCGCACCCCGCCGACCAGCCGGTCGGCCACCCGGGTGATCTCTTCGCGGGCGAAGACCCCCACAATGTGGTCGACCTCGGGGAGTTCCTGCAGCAGTTGGCCCCCCATCCGCTCGGGGAGACACCCGGCCACGATGACCCCCTTCGTCTGCCCCTGCCGTTTCAGGTCGAGCATCTCGCGAATCACCGCCTTCGACTCGTCCCGCGAACTCTCGATGAAACCGCAGGTGT
>CAIUHT010000760.1 GCA_903898975.1 uncultured Planctomycetaceae bacterium | reverse complement strand
CCCCTCGGCCAGCGTCGTCACGAGTGGCTCGGACAGCACTGCCACCACCGTCGGATGGGGGACCAGGACGTTGGGACCGGCCTCGGTTCCCTCCCGCAGCCGGGCGAGCACCTGCGGTGCCTGGACGGCGAAGTCGTTCTCGGGCAGGCTCGCCAGGGCATGCCATACTCCCCAGAACCGGTCGTTCGACCGGCGGGTCTTCTGCAGATGCAGCCAGTACCGCTGCAGCACCGTGGGATGCAGGTCTCCTTCCGGAATCAGCAGCATGAAGTCCTCTGTGCTGGGGGCGTCCCGGGTGGAATGGGCCGCCAGCAGGTACTCGGCAAACCGGTCCCGCCCCGAACGCAGCACGATCTCGTGCCGTTCTTTGAGGAAGGCATTCAACCGCGACTGCCGGACCGCCAACTCCTGCTCAAACTGCTCGAAGTCTTCCCGTTCCGGAATGGGACCCGGCAGACGGGGCAAAACCGCCGGCTCGGTCGAACTGCGGAACACCCCGTAGAGGGCGTAGTAATCCCCCTGGCTGATCGGGTCGAACTTGTGATCGTGACAGCGGGCACATGCGGCGGTCAGTCCCAGCAGGCCCCGACTCACGACGTCGATCCGGTCGTCGAAGATGTCATGCACATTGTTGACGAAGTGCCCGCCGATCGTGATGAAACCCAACGCCGCCAGGTGCCGGTCCCGCTCGGCAGGTGGCAACTGGTCCGCCGCAAGTTGGGCCACCACAAACTGGTCGTACGGCAGATCTTCATTCAGCGAGCGAATCACCCAGTCGCGATAGGTGTAGCCCCAGGGATAGGTCTGTTCCTCGAAGAAGACGTAGCCCTTGTTGTCGGCGTAGCGGGCCAGGTCGAGCCAATGGCGTCCCCAGCGTTCGCCATAGTGGGGCGATTGCAGCAGCTGCTCGACCACGTCGGCGAATGCCTGCGGAGTGGGACGCGGGTCGGCCTCGAAGCGGGCGACGGCGTCGGGCTGGGGGGGGAGCCCCAGCAGGGTGAATGAGGCCCGCCGGTAGAGTGTGCGACGGTCGGCGGGCGGCGCGGCCGCCAGCCCGGCCTGCTGCAACCGCTGCCCGATGAAGCGGTCAATTTCGTTGCCGGTTGGCGAGACCCCCGGCAGGTTGGGCTCGGCGGGAACGGGAGGCCGGACGACAGGTTGAAAGGCCCAGTGCTGGCGACCTTCGGCGACTGCCGGGGCCGGGGTTGGGCCCGCGTCGAGTCCCCAGGGGAGTCCCCGCTCGACCCACTCGCGCAGTGTGGCGACGGCGGTGGCGGGAAGGGGCCCGGCGGGGGGCATTTTCAGCGAGTCGGCATACCCGATCGCCTCAAGCAGCCGACTGCCCGCCGGGTCGCGGGGAACCACAACGGGACCATTGTCGCTCCCTTTCAGCACGGCGGCCCGACTGTCGAGGCGGAGGCCACTCTGCTGTTTTTTCGCCCCATGGCAGGCGTGGCAGTGTTCGGCCAGCAGCGGTCGCACGCGCTCTTCGAAGAAGCGACGATCGGCCTCGGAGGGGGG
>CAIUHT010000759.1 GCA_903898975.1 uncultured Planctomycetaceae bacterium | reverse complement strand
GCGGGGGACTGGTGCGGGAGCGACTGGATCGGGAGCGACTGGATCGGGGCGTCAGGCCTGGAGGCGTCCATCCTCGATATGGAGGATTCGATCGGCGACATCGAGCACGCGGTGGTCGTGGGTGACCATCAGGATGGGGCAGCCGTTGGTGCGGGCGAGCCACTGGAGCAGCTCGACCACGTCGCGACCGGTCTGGCTGTCGAGGGCCGCGGTCGGTTCGTCGGCGAGAATGAGGCGGGGGCTGGTGACCAGCGCCCGGGCGATCGCCACCCGTTGCCGCTGTCCTCCCGAGAGCTGCGAGGGGTGGTGATGGAGGCGTTCAGCGAGCCCCACGAGGGTGAGCAGTTCGAGGGTGCGGTCGCGCACCTGATCGGCAGAGACCTCGGGATGCAGCTGGAACATGAGTTCCACATTCTGCCAGGCGGTGAGGAACTCGAGCAGGTTGTGTTGCTGGAAGATAAAGCCAATTTCCCGCCGACTGGCGACAAGATCGGCGGGGAGCGCGTGATGGAGTGGGCGGGAGAGCACGGTGAGTTCCCCCGACTCCACCCGGCGGAGCCCACCAATGAGGGTCAGGAGCGTGGTTTTTCCGCTGCCGCTGGGGCCGGTGAGCAGCACGATCTCTCCGGAAGCGACCTCGAAGGAGAGGTCGAAGAGAATCTGCCGGCGGAGTTCCCCCGTGCCAAAGGCGAATGCCACGTTGCGGGCGACGATGGCGGGCAGGGAAGTGGCGGTGCGACCGGTGGGGGGCGCGGCAGGTTCGGGACCAGGCGATGCGTGGTTCCCGGCAGGCAGAGCGACCTCCCGCAGGTCGCGGGGGTTGGAGCCACTGCGGGAAGGGGCGGGGTGGGGTGGGGAGTCAGAAGACATCGGCGGGGTCGACGCGTCGGACCTTTTGCAGCGCGATGGTGGCCGAGAGCAGGCACATGAGGAGTGTCAGGGAGAAGACGAGGGTGGCCCGCTGCCAGGTCATGCTGAACGGCATCTGGATGGCGCGGGTGGCGATCTGATAGAGCCACAGCGCCATGAGATAACCGGGGAGATAACCCAGCACGGACAGGATGAAGCCCTGCCAATACACGATGCGGAGCAGGGTGCCATCGGAGAAGCCCATGGCCTTCAGAGTGGCGAATTGGGGGAGGTGATTGATGACCTCGGTGTAGAGGATCTGGTAGACGACCACGAAACCGATGAAGAATCCCACGACGGCGCCCATTCCGAAGATGAAGTCGATGGGAGCGCTGTCTTGAACGAAGCGGGTCTCGGCGTCGATGAGTTCCTGCCGGGTCAGCAGCCGGCATTCTCGCCCCAGCAGGGAGAGCAACTCCCGGCGAACGAGCTCCGGATTCTCTCCGGGGCGCAGCTGGACGAGGCCCAGATCGATGGCTCCCGGGGAGCGGTCGGGGAAGAGCCGCTGAAAGTTGTGGGGGGCGAGAAACAGGTTTCCATCGGAGACGATGGAGATTCCCACGGGAATCGCGCCGATGATCTGGACGCGACGATGGTTGATCTCTGTCTCGAAGGGGCCGGAAGCGGCGAGTTGCTCGCGAACGGGGCCATAGCTGGTGCGATTGTTGCGATCGAAGATGAGGCGATCGGCGAGGAGCAGTTCGTCGGCGCGGTCGGAGTATCCGGGGAAATCAATGAGTGGCGACCTGGGGTCGATTCCGAAGACCGAGATGGGATGTTCGTTGTGTTGCCACGGATTCCGCCAGCGCGCCTGGCCCATGTACATTTCCTGCACGTGCTGCACGGCGGAATGGCCCTGCAGGCGATAGAGCAGTCGGCGGGGAAACTGTGCCGACTGAAAAATGGTGCGCGTCCGGGGCGAAGTGACGACCAAGTCGGCCTGCACCCGGCGTGCGATGGAAATGCTGTTTTCGAGAGCCCCTTCGCGGATGCCCAACTGCACGAGCATGAGCATGACGGCCACCAGGACCCCGGCGGATGCGACGGCGAGCTTGGTGCGGTGATAGCTGAGCTGCCGCCAGGCGATCTCGAGCGTGGGGCTGAGTCTCCGCAACACGCTGGCGGAGGGGATGGTCGGAGGGGTCGCCCCTGGGGCCTGGAAGGGCAGCGGAGCCGTCATGGGCGGGGCGTGGCAAGCGGGGCTGACGACGAAGTCGGCGGAGTGGCTGAGGTCTTGTGTTGGTCTGTCTCGGCCTGGTCTCTGTCGGCCTGTGGGGGCGAGGGTTGGGTGATGTCGATGGTGACCTCGACGCGAGCGTTGGCAAGCCGGACGACGCGGGCGGCTGACTGCGGCGCCAGGGTCACACGGACCTCGACGACCCGGGCATCGGTATCGCTGACGGGATCGTTGGTCAGGACCGACTTGCGGGCCACAAGATGCCCCAGCTCGGTGACCCAGCCGGTCAATACCTCGCCTGTTCCGTCGATTCGAATGGTGGCCGACTGCCCCGGCTGCAAGAGCCCGAGGTCGCCTTCGAAGACCTCGGCGACCGCCTGCATTTGGGTGACATCGCCAAGATCAAGCAGTCCCCGATCGGACACCTTTTCCCCGGCACGGGTGTGGATTTTCAAGATCCGTCCTGCGGTGAGGTTGCGGACCTCCGCTGAGGCCAGGCGGGCCCTGGCGGCAGCCAGCGACTGCTCCGCCACAGCGACCTCTGCCTGCTGGACGCGCACGTCGGTCTGGCGGATTTCGGAGAGGGCATCCAAGAGCCGGGACGCCCGGCGCAGCTCGAGGGAGGTTTTGTCGCGGACCCATTGATAGCGTTCGTAATCCTCGATGGAAATTGCCTTCTGGTCCCGCAGGCGATCAGCACGCTCGAGATCGCGGAGGGCGACCCTTAGCTGTTCATCGAGCAGCGCGACCGCCGCACGCTGCGCTTCCACATCGCCTGGCTTGGCCCCCGCGCGAGTCTGATTCAACCTTGCCTGGGCGGCCTCGAGTCGGGCCTCGGCCTCAAGGGACTCGGCCTTGAGCCGGGCGTAACTGTCCATCCGCGCGATCAAGGTGCGGGGTGCCACATCGTCCCCCTCCGAGACCAGGAGTTCTTCGACCCGGGCTCCCTCGTTGCCCGCGGGAGGAGCGAGATTCACCACCTCTCCCCGAGGTTCCAGTCGCCCCAGGGCATGGACGCGTGTCCGCGGCTTGGGAGCAGGTGCCGAGGTTGGGGAGATGCTCCCATCGGTTCCCGCTCGGCCCCGCCAGATGAGCCAACAGCTGCACAGCGTGAGGAGGACTGCGACGAAGGCCACCACGCGTCGCGTCGTTGTAGAGAGAGGCGTACCCTGGGGACTGGTCACCGCGGGAGTCTCCGCTGTGACTTGGTCACCGGAGATTGGGACGAGGAGCGACAGACCGCCTTCTCCCGAACTGATTCACCCCATGGCTGGGGACTGGCGGCGAGGGGTCGGCGCAATTCCCGTTTCACGCGTCGGGCGAGAGGATCCTGGCGATCAAGCAGATCGGCAAACTGCGTGGCGGACTTCAGATCAACGCGAGAGCAAGAGAGGGGCCGACGTGACACGGGCGGTGCGAAAATGCAGCCCTTGAAGGCCGACGCCCAGCGCAGCCGGGGCTGAGGATCACGGGCCACCACGGGGAGAACTAACTGCTCATGTCGATCGCCAAACGGGGTCACGACCGCTTCGATAAGCCGGGCTTCGGTTGGGAATTGGTGCATGCCCCCACTGTTGCTCACGCCAGCATGTCGAGCGGGGTTGTTCGGGGTCATTGAGTGCAGGCCATCGCGAGCCGCGATTTGCATTGCGATTTCACAGAGTCGCTGGCAGGTGTTGCGGGGAGGTTTTTGTGGGCAGGCGTTCGCGTGATGACGTCAAACCAGCCAGGGACTTCGTTCTACCGCCCGTCCGGTCGGCGGGCAAGGTGGGGTCCTGGATTGGTCGGCCCGAAGTTGCCCGCAACCCGTCTCGGACTGGCTGGGGCGAGGGGAGGTGCGGACGGTTTTCGTGGGCGTTGGCCCGGTCGGTTGGCAAACGGCGGACGTCGGTTGCAACCGTGCCTCAAATCTTCACAATGAAGTCGATTCCCCGGGCCAGTGATTGCTTGAGGATGCAAGCGTTTTCCTGTCACCAAGGAGATGAGCCATGCGCAGTCTGTGGATCCGGGTGGTCTTGGGGGGGGCGATGTTGTGGTCGCTGATCCTGCCCATCGGCAGTCCGAGCAATGCCATGGCCCAGGAGGAGTGGAAGGCGGGTGTCGCCCGGCGAAAGATCACCCCGGAACGCACGATGTGGATGTCGGGCTACGCCGGTCGTGACCGTCCCGCCGACTCGACCCTGATCGACCTGTACGCCAAGGCGATTGCAATTGAGGACCCGGCGGGAGAGCGCGTGGTCCTGGTGGGACTCGACCTGGTGGGGATTGATCGCGATCTGTCCGTGGCCATCTGCAAGCGGCTGGAGTCGGAGCATGGTCTGAAAAGGTCCCAGGTGGCCCTCTGCTCCTCACACACCCACACCGGGCCGGTTGTGGGACGGAACCTGATGACCATGTACACGCTGGACGCCGCACAGAACCAGCTGGTGCAGGACTACACACGCGAACTTGAGCAGCATGTGGTCACGGTGGTCGGCGGCGCGTTGGCCGACCTGGCCCCAGCCCGACTGGCCTGGGGATCGGGTCATAACACGCTGGGAGTGAATCGGCGGGCGAATCCCGAGGCGGAGGTGCCGAATCTGCGTGCGGCAGGGGCGCTGAAGGGTCCTGTCGATTATGACGTGCCGGTGTTGACGGCGCGTCGACCGGATGGGCAACTGGTTGGAATCGTGTTTGGCTATGCCTGCCATGCGACTGTGCTGCCGATTTTCCGCTGGTCGGGAGACTGGCCGGGCTATGCGCAGCTCGCACTGGAGGAGACGCATCCAGGCGCCACCGCGATTTTCTTCGCCGGGTGCGGTGCCGACCAGAATCCTCTCCCGCGACGGATGGCCAATCCTCCCTCAGCCCAGGCCCAGGAGGAGTATGGAATCTCGAGGGCCTCGGAGTATGGTGGTTCAATCGCCCGCTCGGTGACACAGGTCGTCTCTGGCCAGATGCAGGCGATCGCCGGGAAACTCCGCAGCGAGTACCGGGAGATTCCCCTGGCCCTGGACAAGCTGCCCACTCGGGAAGAGATTGCCAAAGAGGCGGAATCGACGAACAAGTATGCCGCCTCGCGCGGAAAGGTCTTGCTCAAGCAACTTGAGCAGCAGGGGGCGCTGTCTCCCACCTACCCCTACCCGGTGCAACTGTGGCAATTGGGGCCCAAATTGCAGTTCGTGACCCTGGGGGGGGAGGTGGTGGTCGACTTTGCCGTGCGACTGAAGCGCGAGATGTCTGGGGCCAACACGTTCGTGGCCGCCTACGCGAATGATGTGATGGCGTACATTCCCTCCCTGCGTGTTTTGAAGGAGGGGGGCTACGAGGGGGGCGGAGCGATGCTGTATTACGGGCTTCCCACAACCTGGAGCCCCGAAGTCGAGGAAAGCATCGTGCGGGGGGTCCACGAACTGATGCCCCCCACCCAGCCGTAACGGGGGTTACGCGGAGGGGAGTCCCGGGACCACCACGTTGCTCGACTGGAGTCGCAACTGATGCAATTCGCCGATGAGCTATCGGTGATGCGGCACGCCCTCAGCCTTGCGCAGCGGGGTGAAGGGCGCGTGGAGCCCAACCCCATGGTGGGGGCGGTGCTGGTTGATTCCGAATTGAGAGCCGTTGGTGAAGGTTGGCACGATCGTTTCGGGGGTCCGCACGCTGAGATTGTGGCCCTTCGACAGGCGGGTTCCGCTGCGCGAGGAGCCACGCTGTTCGTGACACTCGAGCCGTGTGCGCACCAGGGCAAGACCCCCCCGTGCGCAGACGCGGTCGTGGCGGCCGGGGTGCAGCGGGTTGTGGTTGCGATGAGCGATCCCAATCCCCTGGTCGATGGACGTGGGTTGCGATTGCTGGAAGCGGCCGGGCTGAAAGTTGAGCTGGGACTGATGGGGGCCGAAGCGGCCGCTGTCATGGCCCCCTTTCTCCAGCTGGTCACCACGGGTCGACCATGGGTTCACGCCAAGTGGGCGATGACACTCGATGGAAAAATCGCCAGCCGGACAGGCGAGTCGAAGTGGATTTCGAACACAGCCTCGCGGGCGTTGACACATCGGCTGCGAGGTCGAATGGACGCGATTGTTGTGGGTATTGGCACGGCGCTGGCCGACGATCCGTTGCTGACAGCCCGGCCACCCGGACCCCGCAATCCGGTGCGAGTTGTGATTGACAGCCACGCCCGATTGCCCCTGACTTCTCAGCTGGTTGGCAGTTCGAACAGTGCGGCGCTGTGGATTGCTGTCACTCCAGCGGCTCCCTCCGCTCGAGTCGAGGCCCTGCGGCGCGCGGGTGCCGAGATCCTGGTCTGTCCCGTGGCAGACAGGGAGTCGACCGAGGGCTCAGGCCGAATCGACCTGTGCTGGCTGTTGCAGGAACTGGGCCGGCGTCGACTGACGAATGTGCTTGTCGAAGGGG
>CAIUHT010000758.1 GCA_903898975.1 uncultured Planctomycetaceae bacterium | reverse complement strand
TGAGTCGACCGACCCCGGATCTGGTCCTTAAGGATCGCCGCCCGCCTGCCGAACTGGTGGCTCACAGCGTGGCGAGCAGTTCCAGCACCCGCTGTTCGATTTCATCGCGGACGGTATTGAACTGGTCGGCGGGAAGGTCGCGGGGATCGGTGATCTGCCAGTCCAGGCGCCGCTCGGCCAGCACCAGCGGGCAGTTGTCCCCGCAACCCATCGTGACGGCGACGTCGACTTGCTGTCCGTTGAACGGCTCCAGTCCTTTCGAGGTGTGGGTCGTCAGGTCGTACCCTTTCTCCGCCATCGCGGCGATCGCCTTCGGATTGACTCGCCCCGAAGGCCGCGACCCCGCGCTCAATGCCTCCACACGGCCGGCACCGTGAATGCGTGCAAACGCCTCGGCCATCTGGCTGCGGTTCGAATTCTCCACACACACAAACAGCACACGCTTCACGGCTGGCACCCCCCACACTCCCTGGAACCTGTCATTTCACGGATCACGGAATTCAGCATATCGCGCCAGTCCAGGCATTCAACAGCCAAGCGAATCGTCCAAGCAGGACCGATCTCAATCAGAACCCAGCCCTGTCACAATGTCTGCCAGTCAGGATTTGTCCCAGTCAGGATTTGTCCCAGTCAGGATTTGTCCCAGTCAGGATTTGTCCCAGTCAGGATTTGTGCTTTTGAGAATCTGTCCCTGTGATGAACCAGCTCGGTTCAAAACCAGCTCGGTCAGGAATCCTCAGAAATTTTCCTGTTGGGGGCTGCCTGTGCCGACGTCGCAGAGACTGCTCGCCACCGTCCATGAACAGCCCCATCCAAGGAACCTCAAGAGCCGATCCCCATTTCCTCCCGCCCTGATCGAAAGAAGGTCACTCAATCGATTCCTTTCACCAATCGCAAGGAGCCAACACGCGACAGGCTCGGTTCAGCCGAGCCCTGCTCGCAGCACCTGATTTGAGCGCGCACTGTCAGGGGCAACTCCAGATGGATTCCGGGCAATCGACGGAGTGCCTGCTTTGCAGGCCTGCCGAAACAGGCGAAGCATCGCCGTCGCTCACCGCGACAGCGATGCTCCGGGCATGAAAAGCCTCGTACCAAAGTACCGTCGAACGGCACTCCAGCTCTTGTGTGACTGGATCAATTGGTCGAGGCGGAAGGGATTGGGGTTACTGAGCGCGCCGACGCCGCAGCATCTGCCAGCCTCCACAGGCGATCCCGGCCAACCCCATCACCCAGGTCGATGGTTCGGGCACAACAGCCGAACTGGCGAGACGAAAACCGATGCCGTTGGTCTCATTCGTCGGGATCTGCTCAGCGCGGGTGGAGAACAGACTGCCGTTCACGTTGCCGCTCCAGTTCCCGCCCCGCGTGCCCCGAGCCGAGCCGGCGATAAGTCCGGTCAGATCGTTCCACTCGGAGACGTTCCCGCCCATGTCAAACGTGTTGTACGGACTCGGACCGCCGTTGGTGCCCACCGTCGTTACGTTGCCGTTCTCGCCATTCCAGTCGGCTGTATTGGCCGCGTTCACAAAGTTGCCCGTGTTGCCGGCCGACCCGACCCCGGTCGAGTTCGCACTCACCGCCGTTGGGGCTGTGTCGCTCCCGGTCGTGTAGGCCCAGTAGCCGGCGTTCGTGCCGCCACTCTTGTAGTACGCCGCCTTGTACCACTGGTTTTCCGTGGGGAGATAGAACTGCGCGCCGGCGTTGACCGCCGGGGCATTTCCGGTTGTCGCGTTATTGAGCGTGTAGGCACCCGTCTCGGTGCTGCCCGACCCCTGACCATTCTGCAGCCAGTTGGCCACCCGCGCCGCGTCGAACCAGCTCACGTAGTTGACCGGCTTGTCGCCCATGTCGGTCTTCACGGCGTATTTGCTGCCGGCAGCCGCGCCGCTTGTGAAACTGATCCCCCCCCGCACGTTGGTCCCCATACTGCTGTTGTAGATGTCATTGGGGTTCGTGCCGTTGGGATCTACGGCGTTCAGGAACTCGGCATACAGCGAGTTTGTCCACTCGTACTGCATGATCTGGAACGAGCTGCTCACGTTGCCGTAGAGCGAACTGTCGGCGGGATTGCCCGGATCACCCACCGTGACCCACGAGATTGTGCCGGCGTTGGCAGTCTGCAGGGCGAGATTTGAGAGAAGCAGAGCGACCAGGGCAGAGGTCGCGTGACGGCGAAGCAGGTTCATTGGCATTGCTGTCCAAGAGAGTGATTAAAGGTCAAAGAGTGACCGAGTTGGGCAGTGTAGAGCCCCCCCTCCCCCCCCGTTTGCAATCGACTTGCGGCAACATTTTTTCGATTTGGAAGATCGCGGGCATCGACACCGGCAGAATCGGATCGGCGGCAGTTGGGGCGGGACAAGCTGACAGCAGGTGCTGATTCAATCGGCTCCCAGGGGATGTTGGTGCCGACCTGTCAGCCTGTCGCAGCGGCCTCTTTGAGGACTGGCAGGTGGGGAAAAACTCCGCAGTTGCAGCGAGAGCGGTTCCGCGCGTGTGGTGACCCAGATCGGCGGATGTGCGGGGCCGGTTCGTCCGGGGGGCTCGAGGGCGGATCGCCTGCCGCAGGCTCTGCTGACGGTCCCAGCCATGCAAACTTCAAGGCTCGTGACGCTTCAGTCTCTGAGCAGGGTTTGTGCTCGGGGCCTTGGTCCCGCGTTCAAGGAGACGAGGTGGCCACGGATAGTCCTTGTTCCAAGTTGGTGGATTGATGTGATCGACTCGCTGGGAGTGAGGGCGGCGTCAGCAGAACGGGCTCAGTGCTCCGCCGGACGGGGTGGGTATTGTCAGCATTCTTGGACTGTGTGAAGCGAATCTGTTGGGGCTGAAAAGTGAGCGCTCAAACACGACAGTGCCCAGCAGCCAGTTGCACGAAGTCCGGAGCCGGACCGGTCGCCAG
>CAIUHT010000757.1 GCA_903898975.1 uncultured Planctomycetaceae bacterium | reverse complement strand
GGGAAGTTCGAGACGTGGTGCGTCGGGGTGTGAACATCGAAGCGACTCGAGCGGGAGCGATTGAGCGAGCACAACTGCCGGAGTCTAGCAGTTGCAGGCGTCGCAGACAGGAGCCGGCGCGATCCGCCCGGTCACGCTGCCCGGTCACACGAAGAGCGGCGGCTGGCGGGAAACACGGGGAACCAGCAACCGCCCCCCACTGGTCGGCCCGCTGCGGAGTTTGGCTGGCATGCCGGTGTGATCGGCGCGCGTCGAGATTCCAGCAGCATCCTGGCGGGCAACCGGGGGCTGTTCCCCGAGAAACCGGGATTGCCTCAGTTTGGGGCATCTTCCATAATCTTTGCGTCTGGAAGTCGCACGTTCGCCAAGGAGGTCGGGTCCCAATGGGCATTTTCAACGACAACGCCGAGACAATTGGCCGCACCCCGCTGGTTCGTATCAACCGGTTGACGAAGGGGCTGAAGGCCACGGTGCTGGCCAAGATTGAGGGCCGCAATCCCGCCTACTCGGTCAAGTGCCGCATTGGCGCCGCGATGATTTGGGACGCCGAACGCCGCGGGGTCCTCAAGCCCGGCATGCGGGTGGTCGAACCGACCAGCGGCAACACCGGCATCGCCCTGGCCTTTGTCTGTGCCGCAAAGGGGTATCCCCTCACGCTGACCATGCCCGAGACCATGTCGGTCGAGCGGCGGATGATGCTGAAGGCCTTCGGTGCCGAACTGGTGTTGACCCCCGGTGCCGAGGGGATGAAGGGGGCGATCTCCCGAGCCGAGGAAATGGCGGCTCAGCCCCTGTACTTCATGCCGCAGCAGTTCAAGAACCCGGCGAACCCCGAGATCCACGTCAAGACGACCGGACCGGAGATCTGGAACGACACCGACGGTAAGGTCGACATCTTTGTGGCGGGGGTGGGGACCGGGGGGACGATCACGGGGGTCTCGCGGTACTTCAAGCAGGTGCGGGGGGCGAAGTTGCACACGGTGGCGGTCGAACCCGCGGCGAGCGCGGTGCTGTCGGGGAACGCCCCGGGCCGGCACAAGATCCAGGGGATTGGAGCCGGGTTTGTCCCGGATGTTCTCGACCGGACGCTGATCGACGAAGTGATTCCGGTGACCGACGACGAAGCCATGGAGACGGCGCGGCGAGTGGCGAAAGAGGAGGGGATCACCTGCGGCATCAGTTGCGGGGCGGCGATGGCGATCGCCCTCAAGGTGGCCGCCCGACCGGAATCGGAGGGGAAGACCATCGTGACCGTCCTCCCCGACTCGGGCGAGCGGTATCTCTCGACGGCACTGTTCGAGCAGTAAGCCGGAAGTCGCTCAGCCTCTCGCGGCGACAGGTGCCCACGCGGGGAACAGGCAGAGGGATTGGCGGATTTCCCCGCAGGGTGCGCGCCGTTCCCGGTCTTCAGGAAACCAGGCGAGATTTCGTACCACCTGTCCGGCGTGATTCGCGCATCGAAACGCGAACAACTCCGCCGCGGTGGACGGTAGTGGAACAACGGGTTGCCGTGGCGTGGCCCGGGCGACCGTTTTCGCCAGCGGCCGCGCGACCCCTCACCCGGCCTGCGGCCACCCTCTCCCCATGGGAGAGGGATCCGTTCGAAGCTGATTTGTTGGGGACGATTGAGGCGACCCCCGTCCCCTCTGTCCCGCGCAATCCGCCCAGCCGAACGTGACCAACTCTGTCGCGGGGTGGTGGCTGCTGCGTCAGGTCCTGCCACGTTGCCATCCGGCCCTGACCAATTGGCTCCCTCATCCCGGCGGTGGTATAGTGCAGGCCGCGAATGGGGGGGAGTTTCACAGGTCGATCGCTCGGCCAGCCTGTGTGTGGGTGCTTGCATGTGGCGCTCGGTCTGCCTGCTCTGTCTGGTGGGTTTGCTGCTGGGTGACGCTCTCGGCCCAGGGGGCTCGCTCGCCCCGCCCGCTTGCGCGGCAGA
This sequence comes from uncultured Planctomycetaceae bacterium, assembly GCA_903898975.1. Taxonomy (GTDB): domain Bacteria; phylum Planctomycetota; class Planctomycetia; order Planctomycetales; family Planctomycetaceae; genus UBA10511. The sequence continues at coordinate 2,844 of CAIUHT010000757.1, read as the reverse complement.
CGCCCCTGCGGTCGCCGCTCCGCCTGCCGTGGAACGCCTGCCTGCCGGGCTGAGCGTTGTCTCCCTCCGCGTCGAGCCCGAGGGGCTGCGGTTGACCGGTTCCAACCGTCGGCAGCAACTGCTGGTGAGTGGGGTCTGCGACGATGGTCGCGAGGTCGACCTCACCCGGTTGGCCCGGTTCGAACTGGCCCCAGCCGCCGACTTGCCAGCTGCCGACTTGCCAGCTGCCGGGAACGAACCGCCTGTGGCACGTCTCGACGGAACGCGGTTGATTGGAGTGCGGGACGGTCGGGCGACGTTGCGGATCGCCTGGGGTGAACTGGCCTGGCAGGGCCCGGTGGTGCTGGACGGGGTCGAGACTCCGCCCCCCGTCGATTTCGCCCGCGATGTGAACCCCATTCTCACCCGCCTCGGTTGCAACAGCGGGGGCTGCCATGGTCGGGCCAGTGGCCAGAATGGCTTCAAGCTCTCGGTCTTTGGGTTCGATCACGCCTTCGATTATGAGGCGATCGTCCACCAGGCCCGGGGTCGGCGGGTGAACACTTCCGATCCCGCCGCCAGCCTCATCCTCACCAAGCCGGCGGGTGTGGTGCCCCACGGCGGGGGCCAGCGGTTGAAGGTCGACTCGCTCGATTACGAGGTCCTGCGGCACTGGATCGACCAGGGATTGCCCCCCGCCGATCCCCAGGTGCCGCAGTTGGTCGCACTGCACGTCCGACCCGCCGAGCGGGTGCTGTGGGCCGGGGCCAGCCAGCAGATCCTGGCGACCGCCCACTACTCCGACGGCACCGTCCGCGATGTCACCCACGCCGCGTTCTACGCCTCGAACGCCCCGCACGTCGCCGAGGTCGATCCGCAGGGGCTGATCCGCGTGGGGCAAAACCCGGGCGAGGCGGCACTCACGGTGAACTACATGGGCCAGGTCGCGGCGGTGCAGGTGCAGTCGCCCCGTGGCGGTTCCCCCGCGACGGCGGACGATCCTCCCGCGAACAACACCATCGACCAGCTGGTCTGGACGAAACTGCGGAAGATGGGGTTGTCGGCCTCAGGGCTGTGTGACGACGCCACCTTTCTGCGGCGGGTCTCGCTCGACCTGCTGGGCACCCTGCCCACCGTGGACGAGGCCGAGTCGTTTCTGCACGACCCCAACCCAAGAAAGCGGGAGCGCTGGATTGACGAACTGCTGACCCGCGAAGCGTTCGCCGACTTCTGGTCACTGAAGTGGGCCGACATCCTGCTGGTCGACCGCGAGAAACTGGGGGACCGCGGCGCGTTTGAATTTCATCGCTGGCTGCGCGGGCAGTTCGCGCGGAATCGACCGTACGACGCCTGGGTGCGCGAGTTGCTGACGGCGACGGGCGACTCGGCGAAGTTCGGGCCGGTCAATTTCTTCCGCTCGGCCGACACTCCCGACGCGCTGGCCCGCACCGTCAGCCAGGCCTTTTTGGGGGTGCGGGTCGAATGTGCCCAGTGTCACCATCACCCGTTCGAGAAGTGGTCGCAGGAAGATTACTACAGCCTCGCCGCGTTCTTTCATGGACTCGAACTGCGTCCGCTGGGAAAAGACCGCGTGCTGGTGCTGCACCCGGGATACCGTGACCTGACCATCCCGCAGACCACCACGGTGGTCACCGCGCATGCCCTCGATGCCCCGGTCTCCGAGCGTCTGAAGACGGGGGACCCCCGGCAGGTGCTGGCCGAGTGGCTGACGGCTCCCGACAACCGGTGGTTCGCCCGCCTGGCGGTCAACCGGCTGTGGAAGCATTTTGTGGGGCGGGGACTGGTCGAGGCCGAAGACGACCTGCGTTCGACCAATCCTCCGACGAATGCGCCGCTGCTGGACCACCTGGCGAACGAACTGGTGCGGTCGGGGTTCGATCTCAAGCACGTCATGCGCGAGATCCTCTCCAGCCGGGTGTATCAGCTTTCCAGTGAACCGAACGCCAACAACCAGGACGACGAGCAGAACTTTTCGCACCACGTGATCCGCCGGCAGTCGGCCGAGGTGCTGCTCGATGCGATCAGCCAGGTGACGGGAGTTCCCGAGAGCTTCCCGGGCCGGCCTGTCGGGACGCGGGCGATTGCCCTGTGGAACAATCGGCTCCCCTCGTACTTCCTCGAGATCTTCGGACGTCCCGAGCGGAACACCCCCTGCGAGTGCGGCCGGTCGAGCGACCCCACCATGGCGCAGGCACTGCACCTGATGAACGCCCCCGAGGTCGAGGCGAAGATTGCCCATCCGCAGGGGCGGGTGGCCCGGCTGGTCGAGTCGGGGAAGTCTCCCGCCGAGATTGTTGAGGAACTGACGCTCGCCGCACTGGGCCGGTTTCCTGACGAACGGCAGAAAATGGTCGCCCGGCGACTGTTTGACGCGGCCCCGCCGCGGGAGGCCGCCGAAGATTACCTGTGGACACTGCTCAACTCGTACGACTTTGTGCTGATCAAGTAGGACCCTGACGCATGGCACAGCTTTCCTCGGGCGGCGTTGACCGTCGCGGTTTTTTGAAGGTGGGCTCGCTGGGAGGGCTGAGCCTGGCCGAGGCGCTGCGACTGCAGGCGCTGTCGGCGGCCGACATTCCCGCCGAGAAGCGGAAGGATGTGAACTGCATCTTCATCTTCATCATCGGGGGGATGGCCCACCAGGACCTGTGGGATCCGAAGCCCGAGGCACCTGCCGAGATCCGGGGCGACTTCACCCCGATCCAGACGAAGGTGCCGGGGCTGCAACTGACGAACATCCTCCCGCGGATGTCGCAGGTCGCCGACCAGTTCGCGATCTTGCGGGGGCTGACGCACAGCGATCCCGACCACACGGCGGGCTACCACGTGATGATGACGGGTGTG
>CAIUHT010000756.1 GCA_903898975.1 uncultured Planctomycetaceae bacterium | reverse complement strand
TGCATCCCATCGACGGGACCCCGCTTGAGGGGAGTGGGCGGATGAATCCGCGGTACTGCCTCAAGGTGCTCTGCCTGTTCCGGCTGACAAATCCCGCCAGCGAGATCCGCGTGGCGGGGGGACGCGAGCTCAATCTGCGGTGGCTGCAGCCCCAGGCGCTGTACGCCGCAAACTCGATCTTCCTCTCGCACTACCTGACCACGCAGGGGCAGGGAGCCGAAGAAGATTACCGCATGATCGAAGACATGGGCTTCGACATCATGGAGCCCGGTCCCGAGACGGCGAAGGGACGAGCCGCGCTGCAGCAGGCCACCCTGGCCGGCGAGTGCGGTGGCGGTACCTGCCGCGACACCCGCTGCGCGCCGGCGTAAGACACGCCAACCGAACTGCCGGATGGAATTCGGAATTCGGAATTCGGGGTTTGGGGTTTGGGGTTTGGGGTTTGTGTGACGGAGGCCCCGGCCCTCAGGCGGCGATGGCGGATTGGGCTGCGGTGCGGCGGGGGAGGCGGACCGAGAAGGTGCTCCCCTGGCCTGGCCCGGCACTGGCTGCCGACAGGGTTCCCCCGTGCTGGCTGATGATCCGATGGCTGATCGACAGCCCCAGTCCGGTCCCCTGGCCCCCGGTCTTGCTGGTGTAGAACGGCTCGAACATGTGCTCCATCACCTCGGCCGACATTCCACACCCGTCGTCTTCGATCTCGAGCACCACCTGATCGGTCTGTTCTCTCAGCCGGATCTTCATCCGCCCCCCAGTCTGCATGGCGTCGAGACCATTCGCCACCAGGTTCAAGACTACCTGCTTGATCTCGGGGCCGTTGACCTCGGCATAGCAGCTGTCGGGAGGCAGGAACTCGATCTCGCGGTCGCGGTATTTGCTGAGGTACTTGACCATTGCAATCACCTCGCCCACGAGGTGCGACAGGTCGGTGCTTTCCCGCTGCGAGTCCCGGCCGCGGGAGAAGTCGAGCAGCCGCTCGGTGATCTGTTTGCAGCGGAACGATTCGCTCTGGATGAGACTGAGGTACTGCCGGAGGACCCCTTCGTCGGGCGAGGGATGACCGGCGAGCAGTTCATCGAGACGACCCTCGAGCGACTCGGCGGCCATCGCCACCACCGAGAGGGGATTGTTGATCTCGTGGGCGACCCCCGCGGCCAGAAACCCGACCCCGGCGAGCCGCTCTGAACGGACCAGCTGCCGGCTCCGTTCCTGCACCTGCCGGTCGAGATCACCGGCGATTTCCTGGAAGCGGTTGGTCATCTCGTTGAACGCCCCGGCGAGTTCCGCCATTTCGTCGCGGGTGTTCAACTGCACGCGGTACTGGAAGTCGCCGTTGGCGACACGCAGGGCCCCCTGGTGCAGTTTGCGGATGGGGTCGAAGATCCAGACGTACCCCTGCCGCAGCAGCGACAGGAAGAGCACGAGGCAGATGGACGAACTGGTGGCGACCGTGACCAGGGCAGTGCGCCAGACGTCGCGGGCCCGGGCCAGCGAGCCGGCCGGTCCATCGACCGGGTCGGGGAACTCGGCGGCCTGCGCCAGCATGCCAATGGCGCGGGCCTGCAGTTCGGCCTGGCACGCCCCCCGCTCTTCCGGATCGAGCAGCCCTTCCGCCCGGTCGGCGATGGTCCGCGACTGCTCCTGCAGCCCGGTCAGCAGCGGGAAGAGAATGGCGAACTGCTGCTGGTGTCCCGGCCCGCCCGGCATCAGCCCCATGCGGCGATGCAGTTCTTCGACCGCGGCGTCGATCGCCGTCGCCTGCTCGCGCACCAGGTCGTGCAGCACCCCCGCCTGGACGTCGTCGCGGGGTTGCCGCTGCAGGGGGATTTGCAGCCGGGCAATCGCCTCGATCAGCTCCGCCTTGCGGGGAGCCGAGGAGAGTTCGGAATCGAGCTTGTCGATCGACTTGCGATACGCCCGCAACCCCAGCAGGCTGCCTGCCGACAGGACCACGAGCATGGCCAGCACCATGGCCACGCCCAGCAGCATTTTGCGGCGAATGGTCCGGGTAAACAGCACGGCCACCTCCCTGTGGTGTGCGAGGGTTCTGCGAGGTTCGCCACCGGGGTGGTAAAGCCGAAGAATCGGCGCAACCCCATGGCAGGCAAGAGCCTAACACCGGCGCTCTGGGGGGGCAAGATCAGTCGCCGAGGGGGGCGGGTTCGGGGTTCGGGTGGCGGGTGGCGGGTGGCGAGTGGCGGGAAAACGTGCGCCTGCGTCCGGACATCGTGGCGTCGATTGTCGTGGGGGGGCGGGCTCGCGGAACCGAATGCTGCCGGTCTTCGCCCGCTGGCTCTCCGAGGCCTCACGATGGGTGGAGCGTCGAATGCAAAAAGCCCCCTCGGTCGTGAGGACCGGGGGGGCTTTCTGTTGGAATTGTGCGACGGAGGTTGTTGGGCGGGTGGGTGGTGTCCGCCCGGGGGTT
>CAIUHT010000755.1 GCA_903898975.1 uncultured Planctomycetaceae bacterium | reverse complement strand
TTCGGAGCACCAGGCGACTTTTGTCCGTCACTTGGGCCTCGCACTGGCTGCGCAGGCAACCATCATTGAGGGGGCGGAGTTGGATGTCACCGACATGCGTCCCCCACTGACCGAGGCGGGAGACACTTGGCCGATCTCCACCGTCGGCACCGTCCCCCTCACCGACGATGAACGGAACCAAATCCGCGTGTTTTTGGACGAACGCGCGGGAGAGTATCGGTATAAAAGCTTGAACAAGGACGATCGAGTCGCCACTCCCAGCCAGTACACGATTCACCCCCACGTCCGCCGCCCCACCGCCGACTGTTCCTATCATCGCTACAGTTGCGTAGGCCTGGTGATCGAGGCGTATCGTGAAGCAGGGCTGGACCTGTTGCTGACGGACGACCAGGATCTTCCCCGGGTGACACTCGACCTGCTGCGGTGGGCGTATGCGGATCAGGGGAATTACCTCGATGCCCCCCGGAAGAGAGCACGGTATGGACTCGCGGGAGATGGCCCCTGGCCCGTAGTGCTCCCAGGCTACGTGCTGAATGCTCTAGCTCGCGACGAGACGGAGATTCGCAACGGCCCCTATCACCCCCAGGCGGGAGACGAGCTGTTTCCGCGTTGACCAGTTGCTGCATCAGTCTGGGCGGGACCCGTTGCCCCCTCCCAGTTCGCGACTTGCATGATGCACACTGAGGGGGCTGTTGCCGAGATATTGTTGATAGTCGTGTTTGGGTGAAATGGAAAAAGAGGCGGCGTATCCTGCAGTAGCAAGTCCGCTCACCTGCCCCAACATGGGGCAAGAAAGATACGCCACCGATGCGACAGAGTAAGACGAAGTTGATGTGGTGTCCAGCAGTCACTGTGGATTTGTCAGTCCCTCTGGAAGCGGCGTCGCCAGGGATGCTTGGCGGGGGGCTTATACGCTAGTCCGCTCCCCCTCTTGATTTGTTTCTTCGGGGCTTCCCTGGCTGGCTTGCCTGGCAGTTCCCGCCACTCCAAATCCCGTCCCTGATACGTCAACCGCAGCGCTCCACTTCGAAGCTCGCTTACCCGGATCTTCTTGCGGGCCAGCCGCAGGCTGTGATGCTTTTCCGATAACTGCAACCAGCGATTCCGCCAGGAGACCGTCCAGTCATTCTGAACTACTCGATCCTCCTGCAGGCTCAACACATGCTTCAGGTTGACCTTCCGGGGAACTCGGCGGTGCAGGTCCGTCGGGGATCTCGGAGAAACACCGAAACGCTCGTTCAGATCTTCCAGAAACTCCTCCGCCAGGTACTCGTTCGCGGCTTCCAGATCCTTGATCCCTTTCAGCCGCATCGATTTCACCAAGCGGTCCTGCAGCACCCCATGCCGACGCTCCACACGCCCCTTCGCCTGTGGGCTTCGTGCCAGGATGATTTCCACCCCCAATTCCTTCATCGCCCGACCAAATTGCGTCAGCGGGCTCGCATCCGCCAAGGCCTCATCCACCGTGCAATCCCGCGTTGTTTCGTAGATCGTTGAACGATCCACATACAGCGCCACAGGCATTCCATAGCGGTTTACATACTCCTCAAACACCTCCATCGCCGCCCAGGTCGTCTCGCTTTCAAAGAATTTCGCATGGGTCCTGTTCGTCGCGTCATCGATCATCACCATCAGCGTGGCATAGCCTCGCCGCCCTTCAAACCAGTCATGCTTCGACCCGTCCATCTGCACCAGCTCCCCCCAGTGTGCCCTCCGTTCTCGCCACGCCCGATGACGACCTCCCCGACAGCGCGGACTCCATAGCCCTGCTCCAATCAGCCAACGCCGAAGGGTCTCCACCCCCACCTCTTCACCCTCTTCCCGCTCCAGAAACTCCGCCGCCAACGTTGGTCCAAAGTCTTCGTATTTTGTCTCGTACAACTTCAGAATCCGCTTCCGCCTCTGCTTCGACTCAGCACGGTTTGACCGCCGCCCGCGAAGTCGATGCCCCAGCCCCGCCGCTCCGGTTTCCTTGAATCTCGTCACCACCCGGTGCAGCTGTCGATAGCTCATGCCCAGACTCTCGGCCCCCTTGCCGATCGTCATCCTCCCAGCCCCAATCTCCTTCACAATCCTCAGTCGTTCTCGTTCCTTCTTGCTCAGCTCCAACTTCCCCATCTCGCCCCCAGAAATCTCACAAGTGTGACATTTCTATTGGGGACTGACACGTGCCCCATCGAGTCCCCCCACGACTCCTCGGCAATCCCGATTCCCGGCCGGTCAGCCAGAATGCCCCCTGGCCAAAGCCAGTGGTTGTTCTCCGCAAGCGATTCCTACAATTCCCAACAATGAGCACAATTGTCTGGCTGCGCAACGACTTGCGGACACACGATCACCCGGCCCTCGTGGCGGCCTGCGCCCGGGGCGAGCCAGTGGTGCCCGTCTACATCCACTCCGAGGATGGTGAGGGGGACTGGCCCTTGGGGGGTGCGACCAAGTGGTGGCTGCACCGGTCGCTCGCCAGCCTGGAGGAAAGCCTCAAGCAACATGGCTCGAAGCTGATCCTGCGTCGGGGGAACACACTGGCCGAGTTGCAGTCGGTGATCCGCGAATCCCAGGCCACTGCGGTTTTTTGGGGACGGCGGTACGAACCGGCGGCCATTGCGCGTGACAAGCACATCAAGGCCAC
>CAIUHT010000754.1 GCA_903898975.1 uncultured Planctomycetaceae bacterium | reverse complement strand
CTGCGCCTCGGCGGCCGCGCTCCCTGGTGCTGACCCCAACCCGCCCCGCTGCGCCGGCAGACGGGCCGAGAACGACGCGTGATTCTGGATCACCCCTGTCGCCAGCCACGGCTCGAGCAGTTCCAGCTCCATGTTGAGCTGCGCGATCGCCAGCCGGCGCTCCGCCGCCACCGGGTCACTTCCCGCTTCCAGGGGGGTCTGCGTCCAGAATCCCAGCCCATGGCTTCCCGCGGCGATTGCCGAGTAGACCTGCAATCGCAACTGCTCGGGCTCCATCACCAGGGGCAACTGTCCCGCATCCTGTCGCTGCTGTTGCCGCTCGAAATCGGGCTCGCTGTGCACCCAGGTCCAGAAGAAGCTCCCCTGTTTCGCCAATCGTCGGCGGGACGACAGGAACTCGCGGTACTGCTGCAGCCCCAGTGAGGTCTGCACCGGCGCCCGGCTGACCCCCAGCATCGCCAGGTTCCGCGAGTACTCCCGCTCTTGCCCCAGCACATCGCCCATGATGGGCCGCCGTCGCGACCGGTCGGCGTTGCGAATCTGCTCTTCCCAGTCCAGCAACTGCTTCTTCACCTCGGGACGAATTCCCGTCCCGAGGTACCAGAGCATGATGCCCGACGTCTCGGGGCCAAACGGGGCCAGCTGCGCGGCAGTCCGCCCCTCACCCCCGGGTCTCGGAGGAATTGCCATCCCCCGCAATCCCGCACCCCGCAGCGAATCGAGGAGCAGCGTGTCCCGGTAATCGGGTACCCACGCCACGTTGAACCGCATGCCCGCCAGTTCGCCGGCCGCTTCCCCATGGTACGGGACCATGCGGGGGAAGAACGGCTGGCCCCCCACAAACAGGCGGCCCAGGTGAAACTCGGCTTCCGCCTCGCCCGACTCTTCGCGGTATTCGATCGACTGGATCTGGGCATCGGGCTGCACGGCCACGACCGGCCCCACGCGGACATCGTCGAGCTGAATCGTGGTGACACCGCGACTGGCCTGGAACTCGACCACGACCGCGTCCACCTCGGCCTCGGCCGCGTCGAGATTCGGATAGCTGCCGGTTTCGGTCTGCAGCCGCTTCCGCAGAATGGGCAGCATCTTCAGAAACCGCGCCTCGACCTCGCGACAGCTCAATTGCTGCCAGCGGTCGGCCTGGGTGTACGACTCGCCCGGCACGAGGATGGCGAGAGGCTGCCCGGTCCCGGGGTCGACCTGTCGCGGCAACCTGACTCGCACCAGCAGCCGGGCCCCATCGCGGGGGGACTTCAACCACACACTGGCGTTCAGCTCTTCGAGCAGTCGGCAGCGGGGCACGGGCTGAATCAGTGACCCCGAAGTCTGAGGTGCCAGCGACTCGAAGGTGAGCTGCAGGCCACCCGCCCCCTCATGGGCGTCTTCGGTGATGACGGGGGGTTGCGTCAGGCGTCCAGTGGCGGTGTCGATGCGGGCGGTGGCGGTCGAACGTCCCGACTCGTAGTCGACAACGTGGTCGCGAGCCGCGAGGGAAGTCGTTCCCAGCGTCCACAACACCCAGACCAATGCCGGTTTCCAGCGCACGTGGCAATCGCCTTTCTGCCGGGGAACGGCCCGCTTCCCTGCGAGACCGGTATCCCTGGAAGGGGGGCGGAGTCTAACGGGAGGTGGGCGTCTCGCCAAGCAGAGATTTGCGGTAGCCCGGGTCTGTGACAGGCGGAATCACCCGCTCGCCCACGAACCCACTGCTCCCCGAATCTCCTGTTCCTGGAATATCGGGCGTTGGGGGAGGGGAAGCTGCGGAATCCCTTACCCGGGACCCGCCGCCGCGCAGAGCCCGCACACCGCCCAGCCTCCGCGAAGCCCGCAGACCCCGCCAATTCCAACATCAACGCGGCCGCAGGCAGGCCCCGGGCCAGTTCGCCTGCCGCGCCGGTGGCATATCGAACAGGCCCCCCCGCTCGTCGGCTCACGCGTCGATAGAACAGTGAGAAAGTGGGGGAAAACACACCGGCACCGACAGTGGTCGGGAGCTGACGGCAAGGCGCAGGCCAAGCTCGACGGCAGGGGCTGGCCCCGCGGGTTGAGGAAACCTCCGCCGGAGGAGACACCCGGCCACGTGATGAGTCGTTCAGCCACCAGGGAAGTCACCCGGTCGGGGTCTCCCGTAACGCAAAGAGGCCGGCCTCCCTGTGGAGACCGGCCTCGTTTCAGT
>CAIUHT010000753.1 GCA_903898975.1 uncultured Planctomycetaceae bacterium | reverse complement strand
CTTTGTGCCAGCCCCGCCGCCATCGACGCGTCGCGGCCAACCTCTAGAGAACCCCCCGGTTCGGCCGGGGCCGGTCCCGGGATCCGCTGGTGACGCGCTGCCCGCTGCGACTTCCCCGGCACAAGTCCCGCGTCGCAGCCTCATCCGTCGGGCGCTCGGGGGCGTGGGCTGGATCATCACCACGCTGTTCGGTTTGGCCTGTGTGCTGTTGCTGCTGGCGGTGGTCTCGGCCATTCCCGTGGTCAATTTTCTCGCGCTTGGCTACCTGCTGGAGGCCGAGGGCCATGTCGCCCGCACCGGTCGCTTCCGCGACGGCTTTCCCCTGCTGCGGTTCGCCCCCCGCTTGGGCAGCATTGTGCTGGGAGTGTGGTTGTGGCTCTTGCCACTCCGCGTGCTGGGAGATGTCGCCGCCGACGCCCGGCTGGTCGCTCCCGGCAGCCCTCCCGATCTGTTCGTGCAGGGGCTGAGGCTGGTCGCCGTGGCGGGCGTGACCGTGCACCTGCTGCTGGCCCTGGCACGCGGCGGGACGCTGGGCTGCTTCTTCCGCCCGCTCAAGAACCTGCGTTGGCTGCGGCAGCAATGGAACCGCGAAGAGTACTGGCAGGGAATCGAACAGGCGATCGCCGAGCATCTTGCCGCGCTCCACCTGCGGCGTCGCTTCGGACTGGGGCTGAAGGGGTTTTTCGGAGCACTGGCGTGGCTCTTTGTGCCAACCCTGCTGCTGGCGTCGGCGACGCGCTCTGAAGGGCCCCCCGTGTTGCTGGCCCTGCTGGGAGGGCTGCTGCTGGTCCCCGTGCTGATGTGGGTCCCGTTTCTGCAGGCGCACTTCGCGTGCGAGCAGCGGTGGGGGGCGATGTTCGAACTGCGCGAGGTTCGACAACTCTACCGGCATTCGCCCCTCGCATGGGCCGTCGCCCTGCTGGTGACCCTGGGCTTCGCCTTGCCGCTGTATCTCTTCAAGGTGGCGCTCCCCCCACGGGACGCACTGTGGTTCATCACGTTGCTGTATGTGCTCTCCATTTACCCGGCCCGGCTGGTTGCGGGCTGGGCCTACCACCGGGCCTGCCAGCGTCCCCGCAAGGCGGCCTGGCCCTGGCGGTGGACCTGCTGGCTCCCCACTCTCCCGGTCGTGCTGCTGTATGTGTTCCTGCTGTATTTCACGCAGTTCATTGGCAAATACGGCAAGCTCACCCTGTTCGAGCATCACGCCTTCCTGGTTCCCTCCCCCTACAGCTTTTTCAATTGACGGGGAGTCGCTCGGCTTCCGCCGTCCAGATGGTCAGTCCCTGGATCTGGCTGGGACGCGGGCGGGAGGTGAACAGGCTCACCAGCAGCGCGATGACGACGGTCGTCAGCCACGACAGGGGAATGATCCAGAAGGGGGAGACCGCCGGGCCCAGCAGGCTCTCCTCGGTCCCCTGCCACGCGCTCAGTCGCTTGTCGAGCACGGTCCAGAACCCCAGGCAGAGCCCCAGCAGCACTCCGGCCAGGCCACCGCACAGCACCGCTGGCTGGTTCACCCGCCGCAGCAGGAACCCGGCCATGAAGACCGCTCCCAGCGGTCCGAGCACGGCATTGAAGCTTTGAAGCTGCAGTTCCATGATGCTCGACACGCGGCCAAAGCGGGTCGCCAGCACGGCGATGCCCGTCACCAGCGCGCCGATGACCAGGGTCAACAGCTGGGTCAAGCGCAGTTCGGCAATGCTCGACAGCGGCTGCTTGCGAAACCGCCGGACCACGTCGACCATGATGACCGTGCTGGTCGAGTTGATGCCCGAATCGACGCTCGACTGGGCCACGGCGAAGACCCCCGCCAATGTCAGCCCGGCGATTCCCAGGGGCAGGCCGTGGGCGATGAAGTAGGGAAACACCCGGTCGGCGAACAGGTTCGAACCGGTGCGGTTTTCGCTGCTCTCGAGCATCTGCTGCATCGACTCGGACAGTTCGGGGGTCAATTCGGGAATGTTGCGCTGGTAATACGCCAGCAGGCCCAGGCCGACCAGTGCCAGCAGAACCGACATCAGGGCGTCGCAGACATAGTTGACGGCACATGTGCGGCGCGCGGCCTGGGCCGAGTCGTTGCAGAAGTACCGCTGCAACGCGACCTGATCGCAGGCGTGGGTGCAGACATGCCACAGCAGGCCGTTAATGAAGACCACCAGGAACGTGTTGCGGGTGGTGAGATCCCAACTGGCCAGGGGGGGGAACTTCTGGGGCAGGGAGACCGCCTCCTGGTACCAGGCGATGGGGCCGGTCCCCGTCTTGGCGAAGACCACCAGCAGGGTGAAGACCGCCCCCAGGAAGAGAACCACGAACTGGATCACATCGGTCCAGATGACCGCGCGGATCCCCCCGAGGGTGGTGTAGGCGGTCGCCAGCAGCCCCGTCGCCAGCAGCACGGTCAGTTCCCAGTTTTCTCGATTCGCCGTCCAGTCGATGCGCCCCCCCGTCAGCCACGCCAGGGCCCCCGGGGCGGTGTCGTTGGTCATCTCGGCGATCGCTCTCCCGGAGGAATAGATGATCAGCCCCAGCCAGATAAACCGCATGTACAAGAACAGCCCGACCGCCAGCAGACGGGTGGGGGTGCCGAACCGCAGCTCGAGGTACTCGTAGGCGCTGGTGAGGCGCAACTTCATGTAGAAGGGGACCCAGACCCAGCCAATGATCAGGAAGGCGAAGGGGAGGGAGGTGAACTGCAGGAGCATGGCGATCCCCTGGCCGAAGATTTCGCCCGGGACCCCCAGGTACGAGAGGGTGGACATCATCGTGGCGATCAGGCTGAGGCCGGTGGCCCACCAGGGGAGGTTGCGGTCGCCGACGAAGAACTGGTCGCTGGTCTCCTGCGTACGCGAGCAGCGCCACCCAATGTAGAGGATGCCTGCCATGTAAATCGCCACGACGCCGTAGTCGATCACATGCAGTCCCCCGCTGGCGGCCAGCAGGGGCAGGGGGCGGGGCAGCATGGTGGGCTCGCGAAACAGGGGAACGCGGTCTTGAGATCCCTCCGAACAGACCATCGCCGGGAGGGACGCTGGCCACGGAGACTGCCACGGCCAAGGGGCCCGATGGGCAGTCTCCAGGGCATTTCGACGCTTCCAGTGCGTCGCGGCGGTCACTGTAACCGCCCTCTTCCGCGCGAACCAGCACGGCGTCCGGGGATGGAACGCCCCGGCGAGACTTGGGGGCCGCATCCACTCGCGATTGGTGGTCGGCTGTACGAGGTTTCCGGTCAGCGGCACGTGTCCCGGCAGACGTGCACCAGCGGCCGAGCAGTCGAGCAACACCCGTCCGCGGGACTCAGCCTGGGGTCTCGGGCAGTCTGGGCAGTTTGGGGCCAGATTTCGGCCAGTGCGAGCAGCGGCCGGTCTCACAGACGCTGTTGACCCTCTGTCGCCGTTGGGGTAGTGTCCGCCCCCCTCCACGCCGGACCTTGGGCACCTTGCCCGCAGGTCTGCTCCTCCCCTCCCTCGCGAGTCCAGCCATGAAGGCTCGTTCCCCGCAGGATGCGGATCTCCGTTCCCACACCCCCTCTGCCGCACCGCAGGGTCCCCGCACCGACGGGCCCCATCCGGTCTGTGGGCCGCTGTTGCTGACTTTTCCCGTGACAGCGGACAGCCCCGCTCCCACCGATCATGAATTGACGGTCGTCGTCCCGGCCTACAACGAGTCTGCGAGGCTTCCTCAGACCCTGGATGGCCTGACCCTCTATCTCGACCAGTGGGGCATCGACTACCGCGTGCTGGTGGTCGATGACGGCAGTTCCGATGGCACCGCCCGGCTGGTCGAGGGACGCGGGCCACGCGTCTCGGCCATCTCCCAGCCCAACGGGGGCAAGGGCTCGGCGGTCCGCAATGGCATGCTGCGGGCCACCGGCCGCGTCATCGCGTTCACCGACGCCGATCTCCCCTACGAACTCTCCGCCCTCCGGCTGGGTTACGAGACCATCGCCGGCGAACAGGCCCACGTTGCTCTTGGGGCCCGCGATCTGGCCGATTCGCAGGTCGTCGCCCAGCGCCGCTTCCTGCGCAGCGTGGCTCACGAAGTCTTTCGCCAGCTCATGCGGATGCTGGTCTCCCGCCAGGTTGGTGACACCCAGTGCGGACTCAAGATCTTCAGTCGTCCCGCTGCCCGCGAGATTTTCTCGCGCTGCACCATCAATGGTTTCGCCTTCGACGCCGAGGTGGTCTACCTGCTGCACGCCCTTGGGCTCAGCTACTGCCGGCTCCCGGTCGTGCTGGTCAACGAATACGCCACCACCATCTCCCTCTCGCGGCATGCACTCCCCATGCTTTGGGACGTGGTCCAGATGCGCTGGCGG
>CAIUHT010000752.1 GCA_903898975.1 uncultured Planctomycetaceae bacterium | reverse complement strand
TGCTGCCGGTCGCCCCTTCGGTCCGCTCGAGGTGCGTCCAGAGCCGCTTCAGCCGGGTGCGCATGTAAAGCTGCTGGGCCAACTGCACCTGCAGTTGAGCCTCGTGGGTGCGGGCATGCTCGGCGAAGATCGACAGGATCACTTCGCTGCGATCGACAATGACCTTGCCCAGTTCCTTTTCGAGGACGCGGGCCTGCGAGGGGGTCAGGTTGTTGTCGAAGAGGATGGTGTCGGCGTTCAGGCCTTCGGCCAGCTCTTTCAGCTCGATCAGTTTGCCGCTTCCCAAGCACGATCGCGGGTCGGGATTCAGCCGGTTCTGCACCAACTGGCCCACTGTCTGAACTCCCGCCGTGCTGGCCAGTCCCCGCAATTCTTCCAGCGGGTCGGCCAACTCACGCTGCGGACCGGGGGGCACCACTGCCACCAGGATGGCCCGCTTCTGCTTGACCTTCAACTCGGTACGCTTGGGATCGGACAACCGCCACAACCTTTCGCCAGGGACTCAGGGAACCACCAGAAATGAAGTGTACGCCGGGGAGTGGTGGGGGACAATTGCCGTTGCCGTGGCAATTGCGAGTTCAGAGAGTGGAGAGTGCAGAGTGAGTCGCGAATGCGTGTTGAACGAAGAGACACTCGAGCGGGGGGCGAGGTTCGCCGGGATGGGGAAGGAACCTGCACCTGCTGCTAAAGAGTGTAGGTTTTGAGCCAGTCGAGTACTTTGACGAGGGAGTTGGCCGAGAGCGAATGCCCTTCCCGGTGATTGAGCAGGCCGAGACGTGAGGGGGTTCCGTGCAGGCGATAGACGGGGAGTGCGGCCTCGACGTAGGGCCAGGAGCGATCGCCATCGGCGGCACCCGGGCCCGCTTCCCCTCCCAGCAGCAGGAATGGTCGCGGGGCGATCAGCGCCAGCAGTTGGGCATGGTTCAGCGGAAAGCCGGGCTGCTCGATCGCCTTGCCCAGGTACCAGCTGGCGTTCCAGTTGGTCGACGGAAAACCGATTCCCCCTTCGCTGAACACCCCGGTCCGGACCCGATCGTCAAACGCGGTGAGATAGAGCGTCTCTTTCGCCCCGAGCGAGTGTCCGACCGCACCAATGCGGCGGGGATCGACCAACTCGGGATGGGCCACCAGCAGGTCAACTCCCCGCTGGGCGTCATAGAGCATCTTCCGCATGCCGAGCGCCTGGGGATGCCGGGCCTTGAACGACTCCACCGCCGCCGGCAACGACGGGGCATTGTGCCACAAAAAACAGAGCGGACAGCTCACCACGAAACCCGCCCGCGCCAACTGCAGCCCAAGGTGGTTTTTGGCCTCTCCCTTCACCCCGGCGATTTCGTCGATGGTGTCGTTGGTGGTGGGGTGCAGGGCGACCACTCCCGCCCGTCGGCCCCGGGCGTCGCGCCCCGGGATGGACTCGCCGGGAATCAAGAGGTACGCCTCGACCGCCAGGTCTTCTTCCAGGCGATACCGCACCCGTCGGCGGAGTACTCCGTCCACCTGCTCTTCAGCCACGGTCTCGACCCGCAACTCGGGGCGGGATTCAGGCATCGGACCAAGAAACTCGAGCCATTTCCGCCGCAGTTCCTCGCGGGCCGGTCGCCACCCCTCCACGGTCGAGATGACCGGTGCACCGGGCGGGCTGAGCAGTGCGGGCAGCGGTGGGTCGAGGACCACCGGAGGCTGAGGGGGCTGCTGCACATCCGCCAGCCAGGACACGTCGCGGAGAGGGACCGAGTCCTGCCCGCGCACAAAACCAGTGGCCCAGCCAAACCCCAGCGCGGCTCCCGTCCACGCGGAGGTCGCCTGCAGAAATTCCCGCCGTTTCCAATCGCGGTCGCCCATGCTCAGTCCTCGAGTACAAAACCGTCGTGGTTTTTAATGGCTGCGGTCACGCGGCTTGACGGACAGAAACGAGCGGTCGATGAGTTTCGGGGAGCCGCGACCAGTCGCCCTTCAGTGACATCCCTGGGAATCGCACCGTTCGTTGCGTCGTGGCCGTGAGTGTGATGACGTGGCCGTCGTGCTGTTTGCTTCGTGCCGTATTCAGCGAGAGGACTTGATCCCACAGACTGCCCGAACTCCGGAACGCGAATCGCCGCTTCACGATCGCCCCCGACTTCTCCCTGCCATGCGGCGACATCGAGCAGTGCCGAGCGCGCCGCGACGTAAGATCTGGCAAGCCAGCCGCCCCCGCCTGCTCCCCGCCCCTGCTCCCCGCCCCTGCTCCCCGCCCCCGCACCCACTCAGGCGATGATTGCCTCGATGGGGTGACCATAGTCGAGGTCGAGTCGCTTTCGTCCCGGAATCTCCATCCGCCGGGGGTCGAGCCCCAGTTGATGCAGCACCGTGGCGTGAATATCGGTCACGTAGTGGCGGTCGGTGACGGAGTGGAACCCGATTTCATCGGTCTCGCCATGGGCGATGCCCCCCTTCAGACCACCTCCGGCCAGCACCACCGAGAACCCGTACGGGTGATGGTCGCGACCATCCGAACCCTGGGCGCCGGGCGTGCGGCCAAACTCGGTTCCAATCACCACCAGCGTCTCGTCCAGCAGGCCCCGCTGCTTCAGGTCGCCCAGCAACCCCGCGATTGGCTTGTCGACCTGCGCACACAGGGCGGTGTGCCCCGATTTGAGGCCGCCATGCGCGTCCCACGCCCCGGCTCCACCGTTCGAGCCGTGGAAGATCTGCACAAACCGCACCCCCTGCTCGACCATCCGCCGGGCCGCCAGGCACTGTTCCCCGAACGACTTGGTCACCGGCACATCGAGACCGTAGGCCTGCTGCACGGCGGCGGTTTCGGACGAGAAATTGACCAGTTCGGGAACCGCCGTCTGCATGCGGAACGCCAGTTCGTAAGACCGGATCCGCGCCGCCAGGGCCTCGTCTTCGGGGTACTCGACCGCCGAGAGCCGGTTCAGTCGGCCCAGCAGCGCCAACGAGTCGGCCTGCTCTTCCCGATAGACCTCGGTGCCGGGGGTCGCAAAGGGGAGGGGGTTCGCCGGGTCGACTGCCAGTTGCACCCCGGCGTGGGCCGGGCCCAGGTAGTTCGCTCCGTGGGCGCCAATCCCGCCGCAGCAGTCGGCGATGGGAGTTCCCAGCACCACAAACTGCGGCAGGTTCTCGTTGAGCGCCCCCAGCCCGTAATGAATCCACGAGCCAATGGTGGGGAACTGCCCCTCGAGCACGTGCCGGCCCGTGTGGAACTGCAATTGCGCCCCGTGGTTGTTGTCGGTGGTCCACATCGAGCGGACAATCGCCAGGTCATCGGCGAACTGGGCGGTGTGCTGCCACCAGTCGGAGATCTCGAGCCCGCTCTGGCCGTACTTTTTATAACCCACCTGCAGCGGGTAGAGCTTGGGGTGCACCTTGTGCAGTCCCTCGATCAGTTCGCGGAGATTCTTCTTCAGGTGGGGAGAGTCGAGCACCCCTTTGAACGGGGTTTCTTCGTAGGTCTTACCGGCGTGCGTGTTCAGTTCGGGCTTGGGGTCGAACGACTCCATGTGGCTCATGCCACCGACCAGGAAGATCCAGATGACGCTCTTTGCCTTGGCCGGGCGGTGAGGCTGACCGGTCGGCTCGAAGGTGGCGTGGGCCGGGTTGGCCCGGGCGACGCCATCGCCCGCCAGCAGTTGGCCCAGCGCCAGGCCCGTGCAGCCCATGCCCACGTCGGCCAGAAACGTGCGGCGACCCGGTGCAACCGGACGCGGGCGGGGTCGAGGCAGAAACGTCATGGCAGCCCTCACGGGTCAGGTCGAAGAGAGAACAGGATCACCGGCCGGCGGAGTGGTCCGCCACGGTCAGCGAAGCGTCAGGAAGTCGTTGTGATTCAGCAGCACGTGCACCAGGTTCTCGCGAGCCCGCTGGTGGGGGTCGGCGGACGGGGGAATGTGCACCGCTCCTCCCGTGGAGAATTTCGTCAGCTTGTCGGGCTGCGCGTACTTCGCCGCCTGCGTGGCGGCAAAGTTGAGGCATTCGCTCCGCTCGGTCGCCGAGGGGCCACGCCCCAGCACTCGCAGAAACGCCTTGTCGACGAATGGCTCAAGCTGGTCTGGGCCGGCACCAACCTCGGCCGAGAGGGTCGCCGCCAGCCGGCGGGATTCGGCCAGCGCCAGGCTGCTGTTGACCAGCGCCAGGGCCTGCTGTGGCACAATGCTCTCGGCCCGACGGTAACAGTCGACCACGTTCGGTCGGTCGAACGTGTCGAGGAACGTCATCTTCTTCTCTTTGCTGTTGCGGAAATAGAGGCTGCGACGGGGGTTGGTCAAACCCTGGTTTTCGTCGATCTCGGGACCACCCGCGGCCAGGTTCAGCGCCCCGGAGACCGCCAGGGTGGCGTCGCGGACCGCCTCGGCTTCCAGTCGGCGGGGGTTCGCCCGCCACAGCCAGCGGTTGTCGGGGTCCAGTTGCCGGTTCGCCTCGCTGCCGCCATGTCCGCCCGACTGCTGTCGCCAGGTCTGGCTCGTCACAATCAGCCGATGTATCGCCTTCATCCGCCAGCCCCCCTCCATCAGTTCAACCGCCAGCCAGTCGAGCAGTTCCGGGTGCGAGGCCGGTTTGCCATTCAGGCCGAAGTCGAACACCGTGGGAACCAGCGGCTGGCCCAAGTGCCGCAACCAGAGATGGTTGATCAACACCCGTGCCGCCAGGGGGTTCTGCCGGCTGACAATCGACTGTGCCAGCGCCAGTCGGCGACCCGTGCTGGCCGCTGGGTAGGTGGGGCCAAACTTCGTGTAGGTCCCCCCGGTCTGCGAGGTCGTCGCGAGCGCTTCGTCCCGGGCCTTGGTCGCCGCGGCGAGTTGCTGCTCGGCGGCCTGCAGGGCGGGCTTGTCGTCGGGCTTGCGGCGGGCGATGGTCAACTTGTCTTCGGCCGCCGCAAGATTCTCCTCGGTTTGCCGCAGGGCCTGATCGCGTTCGGCCAAGGCCGCGGTCGCCGTCAGGTCGGCCGCCAGGGGAGCCAACGTCGGGTCGAATGTCGCCCGGTCGGCCTGCAGGCGGGCCTCGACCCAGACGCGGGCGGCAGTTGCGGTCGCGAGGCGTCGCTCGGCGAGGCCGACCTTGCGTTCGGCATCGGCGACCGCCTCTTGCAGCAGGGCGACACTGGGAGGACTGGCGGGTTTCCCGTCGGGGTTCAGCAGTGCGAGGTCGCCGGGCAAGGTTGTCGCCTGCACGAGGGAGAACTCGGCCGCCGCGTCGTAGGTGACCAATCCCAGCTTCCCGGCAGCGGGCCGGTCGGCGGGAAGTTCGACCGCGAACTGAAATTCCCCATCGACCCAGACATTCACCAACCGTCCGCGGGTGGCGACTTTCAGCGTGTACTCGCGCCCCGCCTCGATCGGTCGCATCTTGAGCGCGTGGGTCGGGTAGCTGTCGACCCCCTTCACGCGATGAAACAGCTGCACCTTGCCCGAGACACTCAGGTAGACCCCCTGCAGGTTGTCGCCGTCGGCGGCGTCGAAGGCGAGTCCCAGCGACTTGTACTGCACGCCGTCGGTGACGCGGAACTTCGCTGAAAGCACGGTTTCCGTGGGCAGTGGCTTGGTGCACAGCACCACCGACCAGCCATTCTGAACCGTCCGCTGCAGCAGCTTGCCCGCGGTCCACTCCCAGTCGCCCGTCAACGGCTGCCACAGGTCGGGGACCCGTTCGGCGAACTGTTCACTCAGCAGTGTCTCGGTGGGCCGGGGCTCGGTGGACGGGGTGGCAGCGGCGGCTTGAGCGAGTTTTTCACGGGCGGCTGCGAGCGCCTGCGTGGCGGTGACCCGCTGGGCCAGGGCGGCATCAACCGCCGCTTGCGCTCCCTGGCGGGCCTCCTGCCGCTGAAACTCCTGCAGGCCAGGGTACTGTGCGGCGGCTGGCAGGTTGACCGCCGCGATGGTCAGCCCCGCGGGTTTGAGCAGCCCAGGCAGTTCGGGGGCCAGCGGTTGCTCGCTGACGGGTTGCTTCTCGTCGCCGCGGCGGAAGAGAAAGGTGGGACGGTCGGCATGCGCGTCGTAGACGCGGACGAGGCCATCGCGGGCTGCGTCGGGCTGGCCCGGGACGCG
>CAIUHT010000751.1 GCA_903898975.1 uncultured Planctomycetaceae bacterium | reverse complement strand
GGTCAAGGTCATCAGCAGCATCCAGGCCAGCGAACGGAGTGATTGCAGCATGACAGGAGAATCCCGGGTCAGAGCGGAGAAAAATGAGGGGAGACGCCAAAAAGGCCGGCTGTTCGATGGGGCCGTTCAGCCACACAGACGCATGGCCAAGAGGCAGGTCAGCAGGTGCAGCTGGCAGAGCCGGCGGCCAATTCCTTGAGTCGGGTTGGTTGGCGGGCCGCGAGTGGCGTGACGGGGCGTCCCGTCCCGGCGACCGACGCCAGTTCAGCGGATCGTCCCGGCGGGGAGGTCGAGCACCTGGCTGGCGGCGAGGCTGTTGCCAAAGGTCTCGAAATCGCGGAATCGCCACACCACTCGCTTCTCGCGGGTCACTTCAAACAGTTGCGGGTTTTGGTCGCCGGCGTGGCAGTTGCCCACGATGATGTTGCCATTGGGAAGCACGTGCAGTTGGGTGACCCACGCGAGAGTGATGCCCGGCAGTTCCTTCTGGTCGATGCTCCAGACAGTCTCTCCCGCCGGGTTCACTTCGATGACCCGATTGTTGTTGCCGCCAGCGATCAGGGTGTGACCGTTTTTGAGACGAACGGCGCCGTAGACCTCGGTGCCGTGTCCTTCGGGGCCATGCCCGGGAGAGCGGGGACGCCCGGCGAGATCGAGGGCGTAGGTCCAGACCACGGTCCCGTGCGGGTCGTACTCGCGAACCTTGCCATCGGCCTCGTGGCAGACCAGGTAATTCCCCGAGGCCAGTTTGCGGGCCATGCGGGTGTCGCGATGCGGGTCGGGGCGCTCAATGGTGAGCGGGACAATGTGCACGACCTGCCCGGCGCGGTCGACCTCCACCAGCCGACGGTTTCCGCTCTCGGCGATCATCACCCGCCCCTCGGGCAGTGGCTGGAAGGCGTGGACCTCGACGTGCGCCTTGTTCGAAGCGAGGGGACGCGATTCGTACTCCCAAGCGATTTTCCCGTCGCGGGTGATCTCGGCGATCTTGTTGCGACCCAGCGGGAGCAGCACATTGCCGTTCTCAAGCAGCCACAGGTCGTGGCACTCGGCCTTGTTGACGTATTCCCATTCGGTCTTGCCCGAGGGATCGACCAGGCAGACCCGTCCCTTGTCGGCGGCGAGCAACCGATGCCCGGGGGTGCCGTCTTCACGCTGATTCAGCCGGTCGGCGGCGACACAGAGCCCGGGTCCCAAAAGATTCCGGCCCGGCAGGATTTGGCCGAACAGGTTCAAGGCCAGCAGATTCAGGCAGAGCAGGCCCAGGCTGAGCAAGCCCCGGCGGGACGGCAAGTGAACCAGCATCGACACATCTCCTGGAACGAACGCGAACGAGGGGGAACGGCGGCTCGAATTGCACAGGCCGAAGACACGACCCGTGATGACAACGCCGACACGTCTGCAGGGTGCTGACCGGGCCTGGCGACAGGCGATGCCAGGTAGGCAGAGACGAGCGACCGGGCTCCGTCAGCACAGCCCGCACTCTAGCGGAGTCGGGCGGGGGGACCAAGGAACCCGTGGTCCGCAGAGGCGTGGTGATGGCAGGGAAATGCCTCTGTTCTGGCGCTCGCTGTCGGCGGGTGGGGTGGTCGGGGGAAGTGTGGTGGCGGGGTTGGCGGAGGGACCGGTTTGCCCCTTCCCCCGGTGCGACTGTATCCTGAGGTGACAGGGTGGAGGGTCTTCCTTCGCCCCGATCCGTCCGGGCCGGTTGCGGTCCCCGTTGCGTTCGCGCGGCACCGGAGGTTCCGTTTCGCAGTTCCACCTGGCATGTCGCAGAAGCAAGAGCCCGACTCCCCCGAATCCCTGACGTACCGCAGCGCGGGACTTGACCTCGATCTGTACGATCAGGCGATGGAGCGGTTGCCTGCGCTGATGCGCAAGACGCACACCCCACGGGTTATGGACCTGCCGGGAGGTTTCGCCGGGCTGTTTCGGCTGGGGTCTTCGAAGCGGTTCTCGCGCAACTGGGAAGACCCGGTCCTGGTCTCGGGGACTGACGGGGTCGGTACCAAGCTGAAGGTCGCCGCCGCCGCGCGGGTCTACAACACGGTTGGAATCGACCTGGTGGCGATGTCGGTGAACGACTGCCTCTGCCTGGGGGCCGAGCCACTGTTCTTCCTCGACTATCTCGCGTTGCCGCGCGACAACCCCGATCTGATCTCGCAGGTGGTGGAGGGGGTGGCGGCAGGTTGCAGTGAAGCGGGCTGTGCCCTGTTGGGTGGCGAGACCGCCATCATGCCCGACATCTATGCCGAGGGGGACTTCGACCTCGCCGGGTTCTGCGTGGGGGCGGTTGAGCGGAAACAGATGATCGACGGCAGCCAGATCTGCCCGAAGGATGTGGTACTGGGGCTGGCGTCGAGTGGCCTGCACTCGAACGGTTACAGCCTGGCG
>CAIUHT010000750.1 GCA_903898975.1 uncultured Planctomycetaceae bacterium | reverse complement strand
GGCCACCCCCCGAATTCGGGCTGGCGGTGTCAGTTGGCGGTGACAGTTGGCGGAGTCGCTTGGCGGTGTCGGTTGGCGGTGTCAGCTGGCGGACCGGGTTACAGCCAGGGCGGTTCCGTCTTAACTCATTTCCTGCCAACCGCTTGCAGGCGAAGTCGACCACCGTTCTTCGAATTGCCATCTCGGCTCACGTGCTTGGCGGTGTCAGTTGGCGGAGTCCGTTGGCGGACCTCTGCTGGGCCGGTCCCTTCTTCAATTCGACCGCACGGTCTCAAGGGGTGTTTCCTCTGACGGTGAGCGCCATTCATGGTCGAGCGGCTTGTTCGGAAAGCGGTAGGGACGATGCATCAAAAACGACATCATCCGGCGGGCCATCTCCGCCTGCCTCCCTGGCTGGCTTTCCCACAACGCCCGCCGCTGGCAGTCCACCGCCCCCCGATAGTCCCCCCCCGCCGCCATCGCCGCCGCCAACGCCCCCCAGGCCTCCCCTTGAGGCCCCACCCCCGCGGCCAAGCCCTCCCACGCCAGCCCCGCCGCCTCGGTCGCCGCACCAGCGTCGCCCTCGGCCCAGCCCGACAGCAACAGCGACTTCACGATCTTCACCCAGGGCTGGTCCGGGGCTTCCCGCTCGGCTCGCCGAATGTCAGTCCACGCCCGCTCCCGCTCCCCAAGGTGTGCGAATCCCAAGGCTCGGTTGGCCCGGACCCAGGGGGTTTCGGCATCCAGCCACAACGCCTCGTGGAACTCCAGCAGCGCCTGCTGCGGATCTCCCACCGTCTGCAGGAGCAGCAATCCGCGACCGTTGTGCGCCGCCGCCAGGCCAGGTTCCAGCTGCAATGCCTTCGCGAAATCTTCCAACGCCTCCCGCACCTGGCCCAGGTGACTGTGGGCATGCCCCCGCGCGACCCAGGTTCCCGCGACGGTCTCATCGCGTTTCAACGCCTGCGAATAATCGGACAACGCCCGCTCGGGATGCCCCGACTCGAGCCACACATTCCCCCGCGCCCGCCAGTACCTCCCTTTCTCAGGATTCAGGCACAACGCCAGCGTGTCATCTTCAATCGCCCGCTCCCAATCTCCCAGCAACCGGTGCCCTTCACCCCGTTCGTACCGCGCCAACGCCCACTCGGGATCCAGCTCGATCGCCCGGGTCGCGTCCTCCACAGCCCCGGTGATCTGCCCCAGCCGCTTTCGCCGAAACTCCGCCCGGTGTCGCCACAGCAGTGGATCGTTCGGTGCCAGCCGAACCGCTTCGGTGAAATCCGCCAGGGCCTGCTGTGGTCGGTTCATCGCCCGGGCCACCTGGGCCCTCAGGCACCACCCGGCGGCATGCTTTGGCCGCAGTTCCAACAGGCGATTCAAATCGGCCTCCGCCCGGGAGGCATTGTCCCTTTCCAGCCACTCCATGCCCCGAAAGAACAGCGCATGGGTGTCGTTCGGTTCACGCCCCAGGCTCCGCGTGAAGTAGGTGACCGCACGTTCGGCGGGAATCAACTCGCAGATCGCGATCCACACCGGCCCCAGCCGCGACGGAACCCGGGCCCAGCGCCCCTGCTCCACCTCCACTCGCAGCGGGTAACGCAGGTCTTTCGTATCGCCCACCACGCGGTCCCCCACCCGCAGTTCCACCCCGTCGGCATACGGGTAGACCCGCTGCCCAGCCAGGGACTCTCCGGGATTCGTCCCTCCTTCCGCACCAGAAATCGAGTGCCCCGCAATCAGACCCCAGCACCCGAGCCACAGACTCCATCTCCAACGGCAGGTTTCCCGCATTTCGACCCTCAGCCACGCACCCCACAGGATTCGGGGACCAAGCCCACCGCTCGTCCCGGCGTGGGCGAAGGATTTCCACACCCTGGCTGGGGTCAATCAGGCACTTTGCGATTGGCCATTCGGCGCGGGGGGGTGTGGCGCAACCGCCCAGGCTCGTCGCGTCCCGAGGCGGGTGCGGCCGAAATGCGAAATTCCCGGCCAGTTTCTCCCCTGTCAGGGGAACCCTCACACCGGCGCGGGCCGAATCCCGACCCACCCGCGGGGACGCTCACCGACAGCCCCTCGCAGCTCTCCCCCGAGACACCATTCGGGAGTACAGGACGCACCCCCCAGCCAGTGGACGAGGGTCGCCCGGGGTCACGCCCGACCGCACTGTCGGGAGATTTCAGAACACCGAACCAGGCGGTGTTTCCGCCGGTCCTCGCAATTCCCATTTCGCGCGAAGGCTGGTGGCGCGAGAGGCTTTCGTCCCCAGGTCGCTTCAGCCGGAGCAGGACCTCGGCCGGGCTCACAGGCCGGCCACCCGCAAGGGCTGGGGGGTCAGGTGTAGATGACCACCAGCAGCAGCAGGGCGGGAGCCCGACCGACGTTGATCAGGGCATGGGGGACATCGGCCCGGTAGCTGGCGGAGTCGCCCGCGGCCAACACCTCGTTCTCACCCGCCGACTCGATGCGGACCTGCCCCTTCTGCACCGTGAGAAACTCGCGGGTTCCCCGATAGTGGGCCGTGCTGCGGAGCTCCCCCTGCGGCTCAAGCCGGACCTCATAGAACTCGACGTCCTTTTCCAGGTTGAGAGGGCTGAGGGTGCGGATGCGACAATGCTGGTCGGACCGGAAGTGATACGTCTGATCGGCGGCCCGAATCACCATCATCGAGCGGGACGCGGCGGGCATCTGCAGCAGGTCGGACAACGACAGCTGAAAGGCGGCGGCAATGCGGAGCGTCACCGCCAGCGTGGGGTTGGCCTGATCGCGCTCAATCTGGCTGAGCATCGAGCGGCTGACACCACTGGCACCGGCGAGCGTCTCGAGGGACCAGTTGCGTTCCGCCCGCAACTGCCGGAGTCGATCGGCCAACCGGGGTTCGAACGGTTCACCGGCGGCAGGTTGAGCAGACGGCGTGGCGTCGGCCGCGCCCGCAGCCAGACGCGGCTTGGGGGAGGATGACCGGACCGAACGGGATGAAGCAGGGCGTCGCGAGGCCATGAGACGACGGGAGGGTGTCCACCATATTGGAAGCGATTCTTGCATCGCGGAACCGGGAGTCCTAGCATACCATGCGACAGGGGTGGCCACAGCCACTTCCCCGGACCGGTGGGGGGCCTCGCAACCCCAGCGGGTGTGGTTCCGCCCCCGGGACAGGTGACCGCGGCAGTAACGCCTGGGTCGCTTTCCTGCCGGTGTCCCCGTTCACTCGGTGCCCGGGTGGCGACAGTCGTCCGATCGTGTCGCGGCCCGGCTGACTTGCTGACGAATCGGGGCAGGGGCCATCTCGGCAAGTGATCAATCGGGTCAGTGATCAGTCAGATCATCGCCCCATCAGACCGGAACAGGTTCCTACTCCACAGCACGAGAACTTCGATGCCCACAATGAAAGCGCTCGTCAAGCGGGAAGCCCGGCCCGGCCTGTGGCTCGAGGAGGTGCCGGTCCCGAAGATCGGTTTCAACGATGTGCTCATCCGGATT
>CAIUHT010000749.1 GCA_903898975.1 uncultured Planctomycetaceae bacterium | reverse complement strand
TCGGGAAAATCGCGATCCACGTCAACGCCATTCGCCCCCCTGAGGGGAACGTCAGCTCGGGATCACCCGGACGGCGGTCGCGGTGGCCAACACAGATCCGATCATCGCAGAGCCGCTTCCCAGCGACTTCGACACCCGGCTGCCGCCGGCCTGCACACCGGCGTTCAAGGGAGCCCGAGCGGTGTGACTTGCCCGCGATGCCGTTCTCGACAACCACGCTTGAGACAAGCGATGGGGCGGGAGGGGGACCTGTTGGAGCGACTGTCGCCGCCCGGGATCAACCGCCGGGAGCGACGCGACGCGACCAGCACCAGCCGAGGAAGCCGCACAGGGCTGTTCTCCAGCCTGGCTCACCGATCCCGCCGAGGAGGCCGCAGCGCAGAGCTGGCTGCGGGCGGGGCCGAATCAGGCGGGGCGGTCGGCTTAGACCGGTTCCCAAGAGCCGTCACTGCGTTGCCGCATGCC
This sequence comes from uncultured Planctomycetaceae bacterium, assembly GCA_903898975.1. Taxonomy (GTDB): domain Bacteria; phylum Planctomycetota; class Planctomycetia; order Planctomycetales; family Planctomycetaceae; genus UBA10511. The sequence continues at coordinate 6,473 of CAIUHT010000749.1, read as the reverse complement.
CGGCCCGACTTCCTCGGGTGGAGTCCCAAAAACCTTGAGGCGGACCCCGGCGTCGGCGTATTCCCCAACGACCGAGACAAACGACCATTCGGGCTGATGCTCGCCCTCGGTGGGGAGACTGGCGGGGAAGGCGTTCCATTGCATCGCAGTGATGCGGTCGAACAGCCGGGTCAGGGCCAGCAGATCGAACTGGAAGGCGACGGCACGCATCTGACCATCTTCGCGGCCGCCGACCAATTCGGTCTGGCCGAGATACATCGAGATCTCCCAGCGTTCCACCCCGGGACGACACTCGAAGCCCACGCGGCCCAGATCGACGAACGGTTCGAAGAGTTCAGCAACGCGGTCAACGAAGTCGGCGAGCCACGTGGGGCCGGCAGGGCGGGACTTCTGGTATTCGGGAGATTCGATCTTCCTGATCAGGTGCTGCAGGGCGAGATGCGAATGACTCACGTTGACGCCAGTCCTCGGGGTGGGGTTTCAGGAGGGGCAGGAACCTGTCTTCAACAAGTCTGCACCATGTATCGGGAAGTGGAGGCCGGGCAGTGACTGCTTTTTGAAGGGACCGGCGCAAACCAACCACCCCGGCCGTCACGCGGCGCGAACGTAACACGACTGCACGTTCTGCCACTCGCCCCCCTCATTCGGCCCCTGACCGCAATGCCGGTTGCACCACCTCCTCCGCCCCCGCGCCCCCCCCATTTCGAGCAGGGAATCCCCGCATAAAATCGCCGCCGCGTGGTACACCCCATTCCTTCGTCAAGATCGGTCGCTCCCCGTGGTCAACGTCTCAGAAGCCTCGCAGAAGGCCCAGGTCCTCATCGAAGCCACCCGCTGGATTCGCCGGTTTCGAGACCGGCTGGTCGTGATCAAGCTGGGGGGCTCGGCCCTTGAGGATCCCCAGGTCGTCGCCAGCCTGCTCAAGGACGTGGTGTTCATGGAGAGCGTGGGCCTGCGGCTGGTGCTCATCCATGGCGGGGGAAAGGCGATCTCGGCGGCGATGAAAAAATCGGGGATTCAACCCCGTTTTGTTCAAGGTCGGCGGTACACCGATCCTGAAACGCTCGAGATTGTCACCCAGGTGCTGGCGGGCGAAATCTGTGGCGACCTGGTCCGCCAGATCAATGACGCGGGGGGACAGGCGGTCGGGCTCAGCTACTTGACCGAAAATGTGCTGCTGGCCGAAAAACTGCTGCTCCCCGACGAGGGGGGAATTCCGCTTGACCTCGGATTCGTCGGCCAGGTGGTCGAGGTCAAGACCGAGGTGCTGCTGAAGACGATTGACGCCGGTCGCATTCCCGTCATCCCCTCAGTTGCCGTGGACTGGGCGGGACAGCGATACAACGTCAACGCCGACACCGCCGCCGCTGCGGTCGCCCGGCGGCTCGACGCGGAAAAGCTGATCTTTCTGAGCGATGTCTCGGGCATCTACCGCGACCGGCATGATCCCTCGACCCTGCTGTCGCACCTCACCGAGAAACAGTGCCGCGACCTGATCGCCGATGGCACGATCGACTCGGGGATGGTCCCGAAGGTCGAGGCGGCTCTCGATGCCCTGAAAGCCGGGGTCTCGAAGGTGCACGTCATCGACGGGCGGATGCCGCACTCGCTGCTGCTCGAAATCTTCTCGGACCAGGGCATCGGGACGGAAATCGTCGCCTGAAGCTCGCGGCAGGCGACCCGCTGACCGGCTTGGAACTCGTTCCGCTGTCAGAATCCTGCCATTCCGCCATCAGTTGGCCCTGGGGACTGGTTCGCGACCAAACGCGGGCCCCGGCCAACAGGGCTGACAGTTGACGGCGAACGAGCGTTTTTGACAGCCGCCCAGCCCCAAATCGTTCAAATCAGCCACTTTCGGGGTCGCGGTGAACCTTGGGACCTCGGTGGCGGTCTCAGCGGGAGTTCCCCAGTCGTGTCTCGCGGGAGGAGTGCCCCAAGCGGAGAGTTGTTCCCCTGGGGGACCAACCTGCCCAGCGACTTTTCCTCGTGCTACACTCCCCAGTCGGCCGCTTTTGTCCCGGTGGTCCTGTTGCCGGGACAGTCAAGTTCGCGTTTTTTCATGTCGCGGGGGGCCTGCCCGCGCGATCCTGGCTCTTGACCCACTCCCGTTTTGCATGCATCCCAACGCCCAACGCTCCAGTCACGCCACCATCGACCTGTTCGACAAGTACGTGATCCCCAATTACACCCGCTACCCCATCTGCCTGGTGCAGGGGGAAGGGTCGTACATCTGGGACGCCGAGGGAAACCGCTATCTTGACCTCTTCCCCGGCTGGGGCTGCAACATCCTGGGCTATTCGCCCCCGCACCTTGTGCGGCGGGTCCAGGATCAGCTCAAGCATCTCATCCACGTCCCCAACACCTGGTACACCGAGGCGCAGGGTGAGTTTGCCGAGGCTCTCTGCACCCGCAGCTTTGGCAAGGCGTTCTTCTGCAACAGCGGGACCGAGGCGAACGAGGGGGCGATCAAGCTGGCGCGCCTGCATGGCTCGGCGTCGGGGCGGTTCCGCATCATCAGCTTTGAAGACAGTTTTCATGGCCGGACCTATGCCGCGGTGACCGCGACCGCGCAGCCGAAGTATCATGAGGGAATCGGCCCGCTGGTTCCCGGGTTCGACTACGCCCCGCGGAACGACCTCGACGCGGTGCGGAAACTGTGCACGCACGAGACCGCCGGAATCCTGATTGAACCAGTGCAGGGCGAAGGGGGCGTGAACATTCCCCACGCCGACTTCCTGGCGGGGCTGCGAAAAATCGCCGACGACACCGGCGCCCTGCTGATTTTCGACGAAGTGCAGACGGGGATGGCCCGGCTGGGAACGTGGTTTGGCTATCAGCAGTGGAACGTGCAACCCGACATCCTGACGCTGGCCAAGGGGCTGGCGGGGGGAGTGCCGTGCGGGGCGATCATCGCCACCAACGAAGTCTCGAAGAGCCTGAAGCCCGGGAAGCACTCCAGCACGTTTGGGGGCAATCCGCTGGCGATGACCGCCGGGCTGGCGACCATCGAAACGATCCTGCAGGATCGGATCCTGGAGAACGTCGAACGTCAATCGGCGCGGTTCCGCACGCACTTCGAGAAACTGAAGCGGGAACTGCCGATCATCCGCGAGGTGCGGGTGCGGGGGATGATGATTGGCATCGACCTGACGATCCCGGGGACCCCGGCGGTCGGGATGGCGATGCAGCGGGGCGTGCTGATCAACTGCACGCACAACACCGTGATCCGCCTGCTGCCCGCCCTCAACATCACCGAGGCACAGGTCGACGAAGGGGCCGCCGTCGTCAGCGAAGTGCTCCGCGACCTCGCCCGCCAGCATCACAAGGCGGCGTAAGCCCGCCGACCTCGGCCCGCGTTTCTCTCCCCGACCAGGTTTCTTGGCGCACATTCCGGCCACGCGGCGTCATCCGGTCGGCCTCTCGGGGCCAACTGCTTGCTGTGAAACGCCGCCAGTGGTGTCTGTTCGCCAGTTCCGTGGCCGAGAGTGCGGCTGGGGTTGCCGGATGATGGCCGGACGTGTCCCCTCCAACATGACTTCCGCGCAACCAACGGTGGCCACCCGGCACCAGTCGCTGCGGTCATGGGTTGCCCTGACGGCGACCGTTCGCGGCACGACCGTTCGCGGCACGAATGAGCGCGGCCGGTCCTTGTCGGCCCGACGTTGCCGGTTGGTGACTGCGGAGCGGTTGTGACTGTGGAGCGGTTGTGACTGCGGAGCGGTTATGACTGACAGTCCTGGCCGCATGAGGCGGCCCGTCGAGGCGTGTGGGCCCATACAGCCGAATTCGACTTAAATCCGCTCGAATTTCTGCAGGCAGTGGCACGACGGGTCGACCAGGCCACGGTTCCCCCCGGCCGACAGGACCACCTCTCCCACGTAGAGATTTCCTCGGGAATCGAGGCAGAGGTCGTGCGGTGCGAAGAACTGTCCCGGGGCGCACGGGTCGTCGCCGGCACCCAACTCCGCGACAATTCGACCGCTCGCATCGAAGGCCTTGACCAGTGCCCCCGGCGGATTGGCCGGAACCTCGAACCAGGGGAACCGTCCCGCCCGCAGCCCCAGTTCACAAACCCACGCCAGTCCCTGCCGATCGAACCGGACCTGCATCGGCCGGCAGGTCTGGTCCCATCCGCCCAGCGGTTGGCCTTGGGGGGTCAGATGCTGCACCCGGCTGTTCTCGCGGTCGGCGACGTAGACCACTCCCTCCGCATCGATCGCAATCCCGTGCGGAAGTTGGAATTCTCCCGGGCGGGTCCCCGGTTCGCCCCACGAGGCGAGCCAGCGTCCCGAGGGATCGAAGTGGTGCACGCGGCAATTCCCGTAGCCATCGGAAACAAAGAGATCTCCCCCCGGAGCGACCGCCAGGTTGGTGGGCAGGTTGAATGGCCCACCCGGCTGGCGAATGGTCCGGTAGTCGAGTCCCTGGATGCCCGTGTCTGAGGGTTGGCCCGGAGTCCCCAGCGTGCAGAGCAACTCTCCGCGGGGGCTGAATTGCCGGACGGAGTGGTTCCAGTCATCGGTGCACCACACGGTGTCGTCCGGCGCGATGGTGAGCCCGTGGGCGTGAGTCAGCACGCCCTCGCCCCAGGCGGTGATGAACCGCCCGTCGGGCTCGAACACACAGACGGGATGTTCACAGCGGCTGAAGACATAGACGCGGTCTCGTGAATCAACCGCGACGGCGGCGACTTCTCCGAAAGACCAGCCAGCCGGCAGTTGGGCCCAGTTCTCGACCACACGAAACCGAAACTCCCCTTCACCCACAATGACCGACATGCTGACGACTCCTGATGAGACGGGGTGAGACGCGGAGAACAGGAACGAGAACGGAACCGGAACAGGAACTCAGGCGGGCCGCGACAATCACACGCATGACCAGGACGAGAACCTTGGCCGACCGCTCCACCCTGGCAGCTCGACCTCGGGCGAACAATCGCTGCAATCGCCGCACCGCCGCACGGCTGTTGGCCTGAAGTGCAGGCCAGACTGTGCCGGGCGACCAGGATTTGGCTCGCTGCTCCGCGATGGATGAAGCAGCAGTCCCGGCCTTCACGAGGAGCAGTTCGGGGGGCCTGAATGCTGGCTGGTGGCCCGGCTGCGTTCGCCCGCCTCGGGATCGCGCGTGGCCGCTGCTCCGGCCCGTTACGCGGCCTCCCACAGAGTGATGGCCATTCCGAGTAGCGGGAGGTGGGGTTCGAAGTGGTAGGTTGGTCCGAGATGGCGGGCGAGCAGCCCCCCGGCCCCGCCCGTGATCAGGCACAAGGGAGGACTGGCCGAGGGGGACAATTCGGCGGCCATGCGCCCCGTCAGTTCACGAATCGCTCCCACCTGCCCGTAGAGCACACCGCTGCGGATGGCATCCCAGGTGTTTCGGCCGACGGCGGCGACTCCCGCCTCGCGGAGTTCGGTCGCCGGAACGTGAGGCAGCATGGCGGTGTAGTGGTGCAGCGCGAGGCCACCCAACGCCAGTCCTGGAAGAATCGCTCCCCCCGCGAAGGCCCCCAGTTCATTGATCAGGTTGACCGTGGTCGCGGTCCCCGAGTCGACAACAATGGCCCCCTGCCCCGCCCGCCGCAGGCGATTGCCCGCAACCGCACCCAGCAGCCGGTCGATGCCGACCCGCTCGGGAGTTTCCACATCGACCACCAGCGGGACTTGGGCGTGCGACGTGAGCCGGCGGGGTTTCGGCCATGCCGGGGGCCAGCCCGCCAGCAGTCGGTCGATGCCCGGTGGATTGACCCCCGCCACCACTGTCTGCGCGACCGAGCCGTGGGCTTTCGCCAATTGCTCGGCGACCCCCTTCAGATCAAACGGCTGGGCGAGGGGCAGGGCCTGGGTGGCGAGACACTTGGGGAGCGGCGTCTCGCGCTGCCACGCAGCCCGGTCAAACAGCCCCAATTTCGCCCGGGTATTCCCCACATCGACCGTCAGCAACAAGTCAGGTGACATGCCGACATTGTGAACCCGCCCCGCCGGGGACGCAACTGGCCAACCACCTCTCCCCAGGGACTCCGCAACACCCCGATTGAGCTTCCGCACGGCACTGCGTAGACTGAATTTACGGTTCAACCGCTCCAATCCGTCCATTCCGCGCCGACAGGCGCGTTGTGCGTTCATGGGTAGCGACAAGTTGCGACGGCAGATCGCCTTTGAGGCGGCCCGGCTGATGTATGCCCGGCACGAAACCGAGTACAAGCGGGCGAAGATCCGCGCGGCCCGCAAAGTCTGCCGAGACTGGGTCAAGGAATCGGAACTCCCCAGCAACGCCGAAATCCGCGAGCAGGTCCAGCAGTTGGCCCGGATGTTCGAGGGCGAGGCCCGGACAGACCGGCTGCGATCGATGCGGCTGGAGGCTCTGCGGATGATGCGGCTGCTCCGCGAGTATCGCCCCAGGCTGATTGGCAGCGTCTGGACGGGCCATATCCGCCAGGGGTCCGACATCGACATTCACCTGTTCGCCGAGGGGACCTC
>CAIUHT010000748.1 GCA_903898975.1 uncultured Planctomycetaceae bacterium | reverse complement strand
TGGGGCCGGTCTGCTTTCGTGGGCGACCAAGGCCCTCGTGTGCCTGGTGGCGGTAAGCGGGAGCGCTGTGGCGACAGCCGCAGATGGTCCTGCCGGGCAGACGCTGGTGTTCCAGACCCGCACCCGCGAGGCTATGCCCAGTGGCCGGCACGCGGTGCAGATTCGGCAGGTGGAATGGCCCGCCGAAAAAACGGCCTTCGTCGTCTGCGACATGTGGGACAAGCACTGGAGTCCGACCGCCACGCGGCGGGTCGCCGAAATGGCCCCGCGGATGAACGCCCTGCTGAAGGTGGCCCGCGACCGCGGCGCCCTGATCATCCACTGCCCCAGCGACACCCTCGACTTCTACAAAGACGCCCCGCAGCGGGCCCTGGCCCAGGCAGCCCCGGTCGTTCCCACCACCATTCCGCTCGAACGCTGGTGCCGACTGCAACCCGACCGCGAAGGCGCGCTTCCCATTGATGACAGTGACGGTGGCTGCGACGCCCTGCCGCCGGGGAAGAACCACAAGGCCTGGACCCGCCAGATCGCCACCCTCGAAATCTTCCCGCAGGATGCGATCACCGACAGTGCCGAGGCGTTTTACCTGATGCAGGCCCGCGGCATCGACCACGTGGTGGTGATGGGTGTGCATACCAACATGTGCGTGCTGGGGCGGCCGTTTTCGATTCGCCAAATGGTTCGGCAGGGCCAGCAGGTGCTGCTGCTCCGCGACCTGACCGACACCATGTACAACCCCCGCCGGGCCCCCTACGTGCATCACTGCACCGGCACCGACCTGGTGGTCGAACACATCGAGAAGCATTGGTGCCCCACGGCGACCAGCGTCGACCTGCTGGGGGGCCGCGAGTTCCGCTTTTCGGAAGATACCCGCCCGCACGCGGTCGTGCTGATGGCCGAGGATGAATACCGCACCGAAGTGTCGCTGCCCGCCTGGGTGGCCCGGCACCTGGGACGCGAGTTTCGCACCACCCTGCTCCACGGCAGCGAGAGCGAACGGAACGATCTCCCCGGGCTCGAAACCCTGAAGACCGCCGATGTGCTGCTGGTGAGCGTCCGCCGGCGGGTCTTGCCCGCAGCCCAACTGCAGCAGATTCGCGACTTTATTGAGCGGGGCGGAGCGGTGGTTGGCATTCGCACCGCCAGTCACGCGTTTTCGCTGCGCGACAACGCCCCCCCTCCTGAGGGTCATGCCGCGTGGCTCGACTTCGATCCCGAAGTGCTGGGGGGGCATTACACCGGACATCATGGCGAGGGCCTGCAGGTGGCGTTGTCGCTGCCGACGGGGAGCCCGGCTCATCCCCTGCTGACCGGTGTCGACCTGGCGCAACTGAGTGGCAAGGGGTCGTTGTACAAGGTGAACCCGCTGGCGACTTCGGCCATTCCCGTGCTGATCGGGGAGATTCCTGGCGTTCCTGCCGAGCCCGTCGCGTGGACCTACACCAACCGCTTTGGTGGCCGGGTGTTTTACACCTCGCTCGGGCATGTCGATGACTTTGCCCAGCCAGGTTTCCAGCGGCTGTTGCTGAACGGTCTCCGCTGGGCGTCGGGGCTGCCCATCGATCCCCCCGCCAGCGAGATTCCCGCCCCCCCGGCAGAAAAGACCGGCGGCTGACCAGCGGTTTTGCGCACCGCCTAGCTACGCTGCCTCGATCGAACAGCGCTGCGGCCTGGTGGTGTCTGAATGCCCGGCTGTCGCCTTGGTCGAACTGCGCGGGCAGGCGCGGCACCCCGGTTCTGTGCAGTGCTGTCCGGCGCCGCCTGGGTCAACGCCGCCTGGGTTGACTGAATAGCGCTCGTCGCGGCGCCGTCAGTCTTGGCCCAGAGTGTCGGACTCGGGGGCTACTTCGCATTGGGGCCCCTCAGGAATGCGGCTGCTCAACATAGCCGCTGAGCAGCAGTGTTGATTCCTCGACACCGGGCCGACTTGGCACTGGGACCAGTGTGGCCACCTTCAGCCTGCGCCGTTTGAGAGCGGGGCGGCGTCGGGAAACAGGTGGCGGTCGAGTTGTGCGAGTGTTTCGCCCAGGGGGCTGTGCAACACCACGTCGGCCTGGCGATCGAGTGGCGTGGCCTGATTGTTGATGATCACCAGCCGGGCTCCGTGCGACTGGGCCAGCACCGGGAACCCTGCGGCGGGCTGGACCACCAGCGACGAACCGAGCACCAGCACCAGGTCGCATTCGCTCATCACCTGCGTGGCGGCCTCGAGGGTCGCGGGGTTCAGCCCCTGCCCGAACGAGATGGTCGCATGTTTGACCGGGCCGCCGCAGCTGGGACAGTCGGGGGCCCGCTGCTCGCGTTCGTACCAGCCCAGCGCCGTTTCCACTGGCCAGGTCTGGCCACACGACAGGCACTCGACCTTGCGGGCGGTGCCGTGCAGTTCGATGACCCGCCGACTCCCCGCCTGCTGGTGCAGTTCGTCGATGTTCTGCGTGACGACGGCGACCAGTCGGCCGCTGGCCTCCCAGCGGGCCAGCACGGAGTGACCGGCGTTGGGGCTGGCGTGCGAGAAGTCGCGATGCTGCTGCGCCTTCTGTCGCCAGTACTCGGTGCGGGCCTCGGCCGAGCGGAGGAAGTCGGCGAACATCACCGGCTGGACCTGCTGCCAGATTCCCCCCGGCGAGCGGAAGTCGGGAATTCCACTCTCGGTGCTGATGCCCGCACCCGTGAAGGCGACCCACCGCGGGGCAGCCGACAGCAGCGAGACCACTTGAGCGAGCATGGCAGGGGGTGAATCACAAAGAAGTGGATGGGGGAAACCGCGGGAGAGAAACCGAACGCAGGGGTGCTGCCGAGAAGTTGGCCGCGCGGGCCCGCGGTGGGCGGTGCCGCCCGACGACAGTCTACCGCGCCCCGCCGGGGGCGTCTTATAATGAAGTGACGCGACCTGGAGTGGGCTCCCGCGGGGGAGCGGTCGGTCATCCCTTGGGCGTTTCTTATGCTGCCGCAGACTTCGGTGCTGTGCTTCCTGGCGAGCTACGCCCTGGCGCTGGTGCTGGAGGGGTGGCGCTGGCGTGTCCGGGGCGCAAACTGGCGCTGGGCCAGCCTGGCGGCCATCCTGGCCGGGCTGCTCGCCCACACCTGGTACCTGCTCAATCGCAGCGCCCAGTCGCACCTTCCCCCCCTGCTCGCCTCGACCCACGACTGGATGCTGGTGGGTGGCTGGGTGGGTG
>CAIUHT010000747.1 GCA_903898975.1 uncultured Planctomycetaceae bacterium | reverse complement strand
TCTGTCCCAGGCACGGGCTGGGGCATGTGGAAACTCTCTTTCAAGAAGGATATCGGCCCCACCCCCCCGGTGTCAAAAAACCAGAGAGCCACGCAGCGGGCCTTCCCAGCCTTCTCAACTTTCTCAGCCAGGGGACCGGGACCAGGACCGAGAACGGGACCGGGACCGAGAGCGATTCGGGCAGCCGCCCAGCCAGACGCCCAGAATCCACCGCCAATCCTCCCGCGGGCTTCGCCTGCAGTTCACCCCAGCGGGGCGGGCGAAACACTCACTTCAGCGACTCAAGGTACGCCAGCAGATCGGCCACCTGCTCGGCGGTGAGATCTTTCAGCTGCAGTTCGGGCATCAGCGATTTCTGTTGCGCGACAACCGTTTCGGTCTCATCGAGCGGCAGGCGGTGTTCCTTGTGCTCGATGTCGCGAACCGTGATGTGAGTCGTTGACTTCTCGACGAGCAGCCCGCTGATCACCTTCCCGGCCTTCGTCTCAATCACCCACGTCACGTACTGGGGCTCGATCGATTTCGACGGTTCCAGGATGTTTTCCAGCAGCTTGGCCCGGCCCTGCTTCGACCCAATCCTGGTCAGCTCGGGACCCAGCTCGCGGCCCGTCTCCCCCACGCGATGGCAGTTGCGACACGAGACCCCCGCCGCCTCGTGGAACAGTTTTCGCCCCCGTTCGGAATCGCCCGCAAGTTTCAGCAACTCGGCGGCCTGCACCGCCTCTCCCAGTCGCTTCGCCCGCGCCGCTTCAGGTAGAAAGCTCTCGAACAGGTCGCGAATCGCCGGGTCGCCGTGCTGCCCGACCCGTTCCAGCACCTGGGCCACGGTCGCCGGCGCGAAGCGTTCCTGTTGCATCGCCCGGTGCAGCAACGCCGCACGGGGCGGGGTCTGCAGCAGTTCGGCGATCGCGGCCGGCCGATCACTGGTGCGTTTGCCGACCGCCGCCTCGGCCTGCTGCGTCGCCGCGGCGCGGGCCGCGGTGAAGTCGGCCTCGGTCGGGCGCGGGCGACCAGCCGCGCGAGCCTGCTCGAGCGCCAGGCGGCGGAGCAGGGGGGCCAGTTCGGCCTGCTCGCGGGCGACCGCGGCCGACTCTTCCAGCGACAGCAGCTTGTCGAGCGCCAAGGCGTCGGCCGGCCGATGAGGCAGCTGCGCGATCCAATCGTGCACCAGTGCGAGGCCGCGGGTGTCGACGGTGCTCGACCCAATGTGCGGCATGTGCCCCGGTCCCAGCTTCGCCATGCGGAAGAACAGCGTCGAGCGATACGGATCGCCCGGGGCGATCAGCTCGGCATCATGGATGCCAAAGGTCCCCTGGGCCGGGCGGATGCCGACCGCCCGCGTCTCGGCCAGAGGCAGCTCCTTGTTGAGCTGCACATACGCCGAGCCCCCGCCCCCAAACCGGTGGCAATGGGCACACTGCACGTGCAGGTACGCCCGCGCCCGCTCATCGAGCGACTCGGTCGAATGGAAGGGGTTGGGCAGCCGGGGGGCGAGGGCGGGCTCCTGCCAGCCCGCCAGTTCCCCGGCAGCCCCCTGCGTGAGGTCGGTCTTGCCATCGGTGTGGACCAGCACCCCCAACTGCTGCAGCGTAGCCAGTTGATTGCGCGTTTCCCCCTGCCACTCATGATCGCGATTGAGCTGCGGCAGGTTGAACGCCAGCAGGTACTCGGGCCACGGGTTGTGACACCGCAGGCAGTCGGTGCGGGACGAAAACTTCCAGGTCAGTTGCCGCACTCCCCCGGGGGCGTTCGCGTCGCGGACCTGCAGCACCCGGCTGTCCCCCGCGGCATCGACCAGCTGGGCATCGGTCTGCTCGTCATTCCAGCGGTAAGAATAGCCCCGCCAGTCCCGCCCGTCGAAATGCAGGATCTGCGTCTCGATGGCTCGCGGTGTTTCGACGACCCCGTCGGCGAGCGGCAGCGACAGTGTCTTCACCAGCACCGTGTCGGTCGGGAACTCGGTGGACCGCTGGAACATCGAGTTCGCAATCGCCTGCGGGCTGGGGAAGCGCTTCACCACTCCGTTGCCGGGCAAACCGAGAAACCGCTCCGCCGTGGCCCCGTCGGCCCACAGTTCGGCGTTGATCTCGAAGGGGAGCACGCCGGCCGCGGGAGTCTGCCTGGCGACATCGGCGTAAATGCCCGACCGACTGAGCTGGCGGGGAAACGCCGCGTCGGTCGTTGGGGCGTTGGTGGGCTCCAGCTCGTGGATCGTCCCGGCGTCGTAGTCGAGCAGGTACAGCTCGCCCGCGTGGTCTTCCGCAAAGTCGACAATCCGCACCGACGGTTCGACAATTTCGCGACGCGGGGTCGACTGCGGATCGCGCGCATCGACACCCCAGATGCGGCGGGTTTCCCAATCGCCAAACAGGTACAGCCCCCGCAGTTCGGGGAAGCGTTCCCCTCGGTAAACAAAGCCCCCGGTGACCGAGGCCCCCTCGGTGTGCGGAATCTCCACGGTCGGGGGGACGACCGGGCTGGGGCCGCGGGTCCGCTCGGCATGCACTGGTTGCCGCCCTTCAAACAGGCTCCAGCCAAAGT
>CAIUHT010000746.1 GCA_903898975.1 uncultured Planctomycetaceae bacterium | reverse complement strand
GGTGGTGCTGGTGGCGGTGCCGGGGGCGAGGGCCGGAGGGGAGGCGGGCCGAAGGGGCCGGGCCGACGCCCTCGAGGCCGCGGCCGCGACTGAGTGCGTTGCCACGGAGTGCGTTTCGGCGAGCACACGTCGCTAGGCCTCCGCTTTCAGCACAGGCCGCGACGTGGCAGTCGCGCGACTCCGGCGACCGGCTGACGCAACCGGCGACACAGCCATTCATCGGATCAGCCAATCGGGCGGAACACCGGGATGATTCGGCCCAGCCACGGGTCTGGCTGTTCGGACGCCGGCATACTGCTCCGGCCAAATGCCCCGGCCAAATGCCCCGACCAAATGCCCCAGCGAATTGATCTGGCAAATTGCTCTGGCCACTCGCTCGCCTCTTCCCCCTTTCTGTCATGACGGTAGGGGGGGGCTGCCCAGCGGTCGGTTGGCTACGCGGGGGCGCCGGAGAAGAGCGGGTCGATGACGGTTCCCCCATTCAACCGGACAGGACGATTGAGCCTGTCCCGCACTTCCGAGTCGGGCTGAACGCCCAGCAGGTGGTACACGGTCGCACCGACATCGTCGGGCGAGTACGCCGCCGTCACCGGGTAGGCACCGATGTCGTCCGAGCGGCCAATGACCTGGCCCGGGCGGACGCCGGCCCCCGCGAACAGTCCGAAGAAGCAGGGACCCCAGTGGTCGCGCCCCGCATCGCCATTGATCTTCGGTGTGCGTCCAAATTCGCCCAGCATCATCAGCAGGGTGTTCGCCAACAGGCCCTGCTGGTCGAGGTCATCGAGCAGTGCCGAGACCCCCAGGTCGAGCGGCGGCAGCAGGCGATCTTTGAGCGTGGGGAAGATCTTGCCGTGGTTGTCCCAGTTCTGGACCCGGCCCACATTGACCTGCACCAGCGGGACTCCCGCCTGGATCAGGCGGCGTGACAGCAGCAAAGACTGGCCGTAGGTGTTGCGACCATACCGGTCGCGGACGGCGTCGGGTTCGCGGGAGAGGTCGAACGCCTGGGTGAGGCGGTTCGACGTCAGCATCGAGAACGCCAGCTGCTGCTCATTGGTGAGGCGTTGCGACTCGGCCGCTCCCGCCAGGGAACGCTGCTGACCGTCCAGCTGGGCGAGCAGCGACTGCCTTTGTTCGAGTCGGGCGACATCGACCCCGGTGGCCAGCGTGAGGGCATCGACGCGAAAGTCGCGACTGGCCGGGTCTCCCTTGATCTGCCAGGGGTCGTACTTGGCTCCCAGGAAACCGGCATGCTGCCCGGGCCAGGTGAGCGGTCCCTCGAGCAGGTAAGTGGGAAGGTTGACCCCGGTGGGAAGTCCATCGGTGCGCGGTCGCAGAAAGGCGAGGCCGGCGGAGTAGCAGGGCCAGTCATCCCGCGAGGCGACCTTGTCGAAGAAGCCCCCGGGCTGTTTCGTGCCGGTCAACACATGGTGCGTTGACATCAGGTGGTTGTTGTCGCCGTGCGACAGGGTTCGGACCACGGCGTACTGGTGGGCACGCGCGGCGAGCAGGGGGAGATGCTCGCAGACGGTCAGCCCCGGGACCGCCGACTGGATGGGACGAAACTCACCCCGAATTTCGGGCGGAGCCTCGGGCTTCATGTCGAACGTGTCGTGATGGCTCGCAGCCCCGGTGAGGAAGACGACGATGACCTGCTTGGGAGTGGCGGTGGCCGCCTGGGCCCGGGGAGTGCCGCGGAGGCAGTCGGCCAGACCCAACCCGAGAAGCCCGGACGAGCCCACCTGCAGCAGCGAGCGGCGATCGAGGCGGGGGGCAGGCTGTGGGCGGGGAGGGGGGAGGTTGGTCATGGGTGGGGTCCTGAGAATCCGCGCCGGGAGGAAGGAGCCAGCGGCCCACCTTGGCCACACCAGATCCATCAGCCCTGACGCATGGATTGTATCGGTCCGAGGTCCCGTCGGCGACGCGGGTCTGACCAGATTCTTCGGCGAGGCGAGGCAATTCCATGCCATCGAATCGGCCAGAATGTCTCTCACAGAACTTTGTCATGGTCACGCCGGTTGCCGCGGGCCGATCGGTACCACCCTTCAACCCACGGGCCATTCGGTGCCACCCCCCAAACCACCGGCCGGCATGTCAGGATGGTGCCACCCGCCAGTTCGTCTCCGGCAGGGTCCGCCGGGAACTTTCGGTGCCACCCCCCAATTCGGGGGGCGGTAGTGGCGTCGTCGGTCCGGGCCTCTCCGCCCAGCCATGCTCCCGTTCGCCCGGGCCGATTGGTACCACTCTTCAACCCACGGGCCAGTCG
>CAIUHT010000745.1 GCA_903898975.1 uncultured Planctomycetaceae bacterium | reverse complement strand
CGCACGCGCCCGGCGACCAGGGACGGGCGAACGCGGGGCTGAGGGACCGCGCGCGGGACGTGGCCCGCGTGCGGGGAGACTCATCGCGCGGGGCACCGGCCACTCCCCGGGCCGTATCTTGGTCAATTCCCCACAACCACGGCAACCAACCCGAAACTCGGGACCAGCCCTCGAGGCCGAACAGTGGTGCCGAACAAACCGGGGCGTCCGTCGGCCGGGAGTTCAGTTGGCCGGGTGGTCAGTCGGCGAGGCCACCCGCGGCCAGGGGAACAACGGCCGGGGGAACAGCGGACACGTCCACAGAGGCTGGGCCAGCAACGGCGGATGACAACCAACACGGGCAAGCGACGCCCGGCCTTCCAACCGTTCCAGATTTCGTAAACTAGATTTGCTTTTCTAAGGGGGAAGTCGGTACGCTCTCGGCTGGACTTTGTGAGTCCTCAGAACGGGATCGGAAGCTGGTGTCGCCTTTGGGGGGCGTGTGATCGGTGAGCGAGTTCCTGCAGCAGTCCTCGGTGAGCGACTGGATCGATGCCGAGGTTCATGGTTTGGACGCGTCCCGCAAGCTGTGGGAGCGGTATATCGACCAGGTGGTCGCCGCGTGTGATTCGCGGCTGAAGGGGAACCTGCGGCGGACACTGACCGCCGAAGATCTGGCCCAGGAGGTCTTCCAGGATTTCTTCCTGGGGCTGCGGAGCCGGTCTTTCGCCCGCCTGCGAAACCGGGACGACCTGATCCGCGTGCTGACGATGCTGGTGGAGCGGATCACGGTCGATCACCAGCGCCGGCACCATTCCCTGAAGCGGGGGGCGGGCCGGGTGGCGGCCTTTTCCGAACTCTCGACCAACACCAGCGAGATGTTGAACCAGGAGGTATTGCAGCCGCGATTGAGCGACCGGGGTCCGGCCGACGAGGCGGCACTGCGGCAGTTGCTGCTGAGTCTCTCCCCCGACTTGACCGATCCTGCCCTGCAAGACCTGGTGTGCGACCGCATCATGGGGCACACGCTGGAAGAAATTGCCGAACGGAACCAGTTGTCGCAGCGCACCGTGATGCGCAGATTGGGAATCTTTTTCGAAAGACTTCGGGCTCGCGACCCACAGTCCCGCTGACGCTGGCTCGCTCTCCTGGATTCCGCTGGAGTCCCTGTGTCCAAATCGCCCCCCGCGTCGTCATCGTCTTCAGCGTCCCCCTCGTCGTCGTGGCCAGGGAGTCAGCGCGCACAGTCGGATCGGCTGGACGAACTCTGCCTGGAATTTGAGCGTCGCCTCCGCAGCCGCGAGGCGCCCCGGATCGAAGACTTCCTCGCCCGCCTCCCCGCACCGGCGCATCCCGCCGCCCTGCGGGAACTGCTCGCGATCGAGTGGGAAGTGCGGCAGTCGCTGGGGGAGCCGGTCGACCTCGACGACTGGCGCCGTCGTTTCCCCGGCTCCGAGGCGCTCATCGACGATGCGGTCGCCGGCGTCTCGGAAGCGGGCTTCGAGATGTGGCTCGAATCGCTGGCCCATCCCCGGGCTCCTCGCTTCACCCCCGCCGAGCGTGCCCTGCCCCCAGCGGGCTCGAGTGGAGCCCGCCCCTCGGGGGGCCTCCACGTCCCCACCCCCCTCGACGAGCTGGCCCTGCCGCTGCGGTTCGAACCCCGGCGGGTGCTGGGACAGGGGGCGTTTGGCACCGTGGTGCTGGCGTGGGACCAGCACCTGCACCGCCAGGTGGCGGTCAAATGCATTCGCGAAGGTCTGGAGCGCGATGAACTCGCCCGCAACCGGCTCCGCCGCGAGGCCCAACTCGCTTCGCAACTGAATCACCCCGGGATCGTCGAGATCCTGGAACTGCTTGACGATGACAATTCCCTGCTGATCGTCGAGGAATACCTCGCGGGGGGCGACCTGAGCGCCCGGATTGTTCCCGGGGGACTCCCCATCGCCCAGGTTGTCACCTGGATGATCTCCGTGGCCGAGGCGGTCGCCTGCGCCCACCAGCACGATCTGTTCCACCGCGACCTCAAGCCGGCCAACATCCTGCTCGATGAACGGGGACGGGCCCGCGTCAGCGACTTTGGCCTGGCCCTGCTCGAGCAGGATCAACTCGTGCTCGGCGCCGGCCAGGCCCGCTCGGGCACCGTCGCCTACATGTCGCCCGAGCAGGCCCGTGGCGAAGCGCACCGCCTCGACGGTCGCTCCGACACCTGGAGCCTGGGAGTGGTGCTCTATGAACTGCTCACGGGCCGACCCCCGTTCCGGGGGACCCGCGAACAGATTCTCGACCAGATCTGCACCAAGCCCCCCCGCCCTCCCCGCGAACTGCGCCCCGAGATTCCCCCCGAACTCGAACGCATCTGCCTCCGCTGCCTCTCCCGCCGGCAGTCCGACCGCTACTCCACCGTCGCCGATCTCGCCAGCGACCTCCGCGCCTGGCACAGTCCACTCCCTGCCGCGACCCCGCCCGCCCCGGGAGATTCCCCGTCGCTGCCGGTGGTTCCGAAGGGGCTGCGGGCGTTCGACTCGCGCGATCACGAGTTCTTCCTGCAACTCCTCCCCGGGCCGCGCGACCGCCAGGGATTGCCCGAATGCGTCCGCGTCTGGAAACAGTTCATCGAGACCCCGCAGCCCGAGCTGACCGCCGCCGTCGGGGTGATGCACGGCCCCAGTGGCTGCGGAAAATCGTCGCTGGTCCGGTCGGGGCTCATCCCGGCCCTGGGGCCCACCCTGCTCCCCATCGTCATCGAGGCGACAGCCAGCGACACTCCCGCCCGGCTTCTCGCCGCCCTCCGGCTGCGTCTCCCCGGCCTGCAGCCCGGGTGGAGTCTCGCCGAATCGCTGGCGGCCATCCGCTCGGGCCGCGTCCCGACGCAGGGCCGCAAGATCCTGCTGGTGCTCGACCAGTTCGAGCAGTGGCTCAACGCCTGGAACACCTCAAGCGGCACCGAGGGACACGACCTGATCGCCGCCCTGCGACACTGCGACGGGCCGACGCTGCAGACACTGCTGCTGGTCCGCGATGATTTCTGGCCCCCGCTGCTGCGGCTGATGGACCGGCTGGAGATTCCCCTGCAGTCGCGCCGCAACGCCCACGCCGTCGAACTCTTCGACACCCCCCACGCCCGCCAGGTGCTGTTGCGGTTCGGACAGGCGTTTGGCTCGCTCCCCAGTGACCCGGCCCTGCTCTCTCACGAACAGCATCGGTTCCTCGACCGGGCGATCAATGAACTCGCCGATCGTGGGCGGGTCATCTGCGTGCGGCTCACCCTCTTCGCCGACCTCATGAAGTCGCGCCCCTGGACTCCCACTTCGCTCCAGAATGTGGGCGGGACCCAGGGGCTGGCAGTCGCCTTCCTGGAGGAAAGCCTCGACGCCGAGCGTGTTTCTCCGGCCCGTCAGCGCGAGGCTCCGGGCGCCCTGAACCTGCTGCGGGCCCTGTTGCCCCCTGCGGGCAGCCCCATCCGCGGACCCGTGCGGGCGTTGGCCGAACTCCGCCGGGAAAGTGGGTACGACGCCGATCCTGCCGGATTCGCCACCCTGTTGACCTGGCTCGACCTCGAACTCCGACTGGTCACCCCCACCACAATCCTGCCTGGTGCCGGGGGCACTCTGTCCTCCGGGGTTTCCAATCCTGCCCCGGAGGACGCTGGCTCCCCAGACCAGGCTCTCCCCGGGTCGGGCCTCTCGGGCGAGACGTCGCTGACGGGGTTGGGGTGCCAGTTGTCGCACGACTCGCTTGTGCCGGCCGTGCGGGAATGGTTGCGGCGGAAAGAGGGAACCACGCCCGAGGGGCGGGCCCGGCAGTTGCTGGGCGAACGGAGTGCCGAGTGGCGGCATGAACGCCGGGATCGGTTCCTCCCGACGCTGCGGGAAGAATGGCAGATTCGCCGGTGGACGCGTCATTCCGAGCGTTCGCCCGAAGCGGTCCAGATGCTGGCCCGCTCGGCGGTGGTGCGGTGGCGGCAGGGTTGCCTGCTGCTGCTCCTGCTCAGCCTGGTCGGGGCCATGTGGCGGAGGTGGAGTGCCGACGCCCTCGACAACCGCGCCGAGGCGCTGGTGGCGCAGTTGCAGACCGCCGAGCCCGAGGAATGGCCCCGGCTCATCGAGCGCCTGGGCGACCAACCGCTGCAATCGCGGGCCGAGCGACTGCTGACCCAGCGCCTGGCTGTCGCGGGTCCCGGCGGGGAAGAGCCGCGGCCCGCTTCTTCCCTCGAAGAGCAGGGTGGCGACCCAACCCCGCTGCGACTCGCGCGGCTCAGACTGTTCGCCGATGGCGACCAGGCGTCCCCGTTGCTCGAAACGCTGCGGAGCGCAGAACCAGGAGTCGTGGCGCAGATCCGGGAGGAACTCGCCCGCTCCGAAGACCGGCTCAAGGAGCAGCAGGCCGACGCGGTCGAGCACCTCTGGGAACTCACTCTCCACTGGGCCGAGGAGACCGACGCTGCCGTGCAGCCCCCCGACGCTGCGGCCGTGGGGTTTCGGACCGCCGCAGCGCTGGCCCGGCTGTGCCCCAGCGACTCCCGCTGGAAGGAGGTTGCTCGCCCGGTGGTCGCTTACCTGGCGACCCTCGACTCGACCGAGGGGCTGGCGTGGCGGCAATTGCTCTCGCCCGTGAAAGAGCGACTGCTGCCCGAGGTCGTCGCACTGTTCGAGGCCTCGCCCCCCGATTCGCGGACCCGGGGGATGACGGGAGAAATCCTCGCCGACTGGGCCCGCCACGACCCCGACAGCCTGGTGGCGGGTCTGCTGCAGTCTGACCCCGTCAGTTTCCAGCGGCTGATTCCGGTGGCCCGGGCCAATCGCGCGCCCGTGGTGGCCCGGCTGTGGGACGAGGTTCGGTCCCCACTCTCGAACCTCGCCACCTGGCCCGCTCCACTGGAACCAGGGAGCAGGCAGGCGATTCACGACCCGCTCGTGCACGAACTCGTCCTGGCTGGGGGCGGGGTCCATCCCGAATTCGCCTACTGCCACGCGCTCCCTCGCGCACGGTTTGCGGCGGTCTGTGAGGGGCTGGCCGAGGGGGGCTATCGCCCCGTGCAGATGTGGATCCACGCCGCCGCCTCCCAGCTGCTGGTGGCGGCGGTCTGGCATCGGGATGGGCTCCCCTGGCTGTTGCGGGAAGAGATCTCGATTGCCGAGGCTCTCGAGG
>CAIUHT010000744.1 GCA_903898975.1 uncultured Planctomycetaceae bacterium | reverse complement strand
CTCGCCTTCGGCCCCGACGGTTTTCTCTACATCGCGTGCGGCGATGGCAGCGGCATCGCCGATGAACGCCAGACCGGCCAGCGACTCGACGATCTGCTCGCCTGCCTGCTCCGCATCGATGTCGACCGCGCCGACGCCACCCGCCCCTACGCCATCCCCGCCGACAACCCCTTCCTCAACCAGCCCGACGCCCGCCCCGAGGTTTACGCTTACGGCCTCAGGCAACTCTGGAAGTTCAGCTTCGACCGCCAGACCGGCGATCTCTGGGGGGGCGACGTCGGACAGGACCTCTGGGAAATGGTGCTGCGGATTGAACGCGGAGGCAACTACGGCTGGAGCATCAGTGAAGGCTCGCACCCGTTTCGCCCCGAACGCCCCCGCGGCCCCTCCCCCGTTCTCCCCCCCGTCTTCGAACATCCCCACAGCGATTTTCGCTCGATCACCGGGGGCTTCGTCTATCGCGGTCGCCGGCTTCCCGAACTGATCGGTGCCTACATCTACGGCGATTACGACACCGGCAAGGTGCATGCCCTCAAGTGGTCCCCCCAGGGGCTCGAGTGGCAGAAAGAACTGGTCGACACGCCGCTCCGCATTGTGTCATTCGCCCAGGATGACACCGGCGAGGTCTACCTTGTCGATTACATGAACGGCACACTGCACGACCTCGTTCCCAACCAGGCCCCGTCGACCGCCGACCAGTTCCCCCGCCGTCTCAGCGAAACGGGCCTGTTCGCCTCGACCGCCGAGCACCGCCCCGCCGCGGGCCTCATCCCGTACAGCGTCAACGCCCCGCTCTGGTCCGATGGAGCCGAGAAAGAGCGGTTCCTGGCCCTGCCCGGCGCGGGCCAGATCGGCTTCGAAGAGGTGACATACCCGCAACCCGCCCCCGGCGCGGCGAAGGGCTATCGCTTCCCGAATGGCACGGTCACGGTCAAGACCTTCTCGATCGAGATGGAAGCGGGCAATCCCGCCAGTCGACGGCGGCTCGAGACCCGCGTGATGCTCTTCGAGCAACTGGCCGGCAGCGAAGAGGTGGGCGACCAGGTCTGGCGCGGTTACACCTACGTCTGGAACGACGAGCAGACCGACGCCGAACTGCTCGACGCCGCGGGCCTCGACAAAGACCTGGTCATCAAGGACCCCAGTGCCCCGGGCGGAGAGCGCCACCAGACCTGGCGGTTCCCAAGCCGCAGTGAATGCACCCTCTGCCACACCATGCCCGCCAAGTACGCCCTGGGCCTGAACACCCAGCAGCTGAACCGCCTGCACGATTACGGCGGCCCCGAGCGTGAAAACCAGTTGAGCGTCTGGACCCGCCTCGGCCTCTTCAAGGAACCTCCCCCCACCCCGGTCGCAGAGCTTCCCAGGCTGGTCGATTACCGCGACGAAACCGAGCCTCTCGACGCGCGGGCCCGCTCGTACCTGCAGGCGAATTGTGCCCACTGCCACATGAAGTGGGGAGGTGGCAACGCCGAGTTCCAGCTGGTCGCCCCGTTGCCGCTCGCCGAGCTGGGCATCGTCGGCACCCGCCCCGGGCAGGGCTCGTTCGAACTCGACGATCCCCGCATTCTCGTGCCGGGGGTGCCCGAGCGTTCCCTGCTCTGGCACCGCATGCAGCGGACCGGACTGGGACACATGCCCCACGTCGGCTCGAACGTCCGCGATGACGCCGGTGTCGAGCTGTTGCGGAAGTGGATTTCCACCCTCCGCTGACACGTCTCGCGGCGGCCCGCCCCCGCTCGCGACCTTAGCGGGACGGAGCCGCTGCGCCCGACGGGTTCGTGGTCGCAGCCTGCGTCACCGGCTCGATCGACTCCTGCTGCAGTTCGGCCCAGCGGTCGCGGAACGGTCGCGCGGCGGGCAGCGGAAAATCGCGATGCTCGGTCCACCCGCCCAGCGGACCGGGCAGCTTCCGCAACCAGCCATCGCGGGCCTTCCCCTTCAACAACCGCGCAGCCATCGCCCCCAGCCAGCGATACATCCCCGGCCGGCGCATCGCCCAGCTCCAGGCCCGGTAAATCCACTCTTCAGCCCGCGGGGCGACGTGCGCCTCGTGCTGGGCGGCCCGGTTGCGAATGAGCAGTTCGGGAATCTGGATCTTCACCGGGCACGCCGCCTGGCACGCTCCGCACAGACTGCTGGCGTGCGGCTGATGATACGTCTGCTCGAGCCCGTCGAACAGCGGCGAAATCACCGCTCCAATCGGTCCCGAGTAGATCCCCCCGTAAGAGTGTCCCCCAATCTTGCGGTACACCGGACACGTGTTGAGACACGCCCCGCACCGGATGCAGAACAGGCTCTCCCGCATCGGCCCCCCCAGGATCCGGCTCCGCCCGTTGTCCAGCAGCACCAGGTGGAATTCCTCCGGGCCATCCCCCTCCCCCGCCCGTCGCGGTCCGGTGATCATCGACGTGTAAATCGACAGCTTCTGCCCCGTCGCGGCTCGCGCCAGCACCTTCAAAAAGATCGGCAGGTCGGCCAGTCGCGGAATCACCTTCTCGATTCCCACCACCGAGATCATCAGCGGCGGGACACTGGTCGTCAGCCGGGCGTTCCCCTCGTTCGAGATCAGCACCACGGTCCCTGTCTCGGCAATCAGAAAATTCCCCCCGGTAATCCCCGCGTCGGCCTCCCGGAATTTCTGCCGCAGGTACCCCCGCGCGAACTGCGCCATCTCGTGCGGGTCCTTGGTGAGCGACTGGTCGAATTCCTCGTTCAGGCAGACCGCCATTTCCTCGGCGGTCTTGTG
>CAIUHT010000743.1 GCA_903898975.1 uncultured Planctomycetaceae bacterium | reverse complement strand
GCTCATCAAGACCCTCGGGATGGTCAACTCGGCCCCCGACTTTCTCAACCACCCCCAGGTCATCAATGGCTTCAGCGACCTGATGGTCGAGGTCTTTGGCGAATCGGGGAAGGGAGCCCGCAGTGCCGTCGGCATGGGCCCCCTGCCGGGCAACATCGCGGTCGAGGTCGAGGCGATCTTCGAAATCCGCGACTGAGGCCACGCGACCTCCTCCCCCAGCCCGATCCGCGCCCGTTCGATCCGCCGCACCCGGTGTCGCGACCAGCGGACCTCGCGGCATCACTCTCGCCAGACACACACGACAGGGCCCCCTGGTGACGCCGTCGCCAGGGGAGATTCTGGCCAAGGTCGGCCGCAGGCAGGTTTCGCGACGACCCTGGTCGCCGGCGAACGGAGGCGGGAGCATGACGCACGTCACACGCCGCGGATTCCCCTCGCTGGTTTTGGCCCTGCTGGTCATGGGGGCAGGCGTCGCCATCTGGTGGTTGCGGTCGGTTTCCGACGCGAATCGCGAGCTCCGCAGCCCGCAGGCTCCCGCGCATGAGCAGTTCACGCGCTGGGTCGAGGCGGGCGACGCGGCGAGCCCCGAATTGCTCGCCAGCCTGCGGGGTGGGGCCGGCCCCGAACGCCGGCTCGCCCTCGCCGCCATCGGCAGCCTCCGCCAGGCCCCCCCCGAGGTCCGCGACGCCTTGCGCGAGATCCTGACGGCCGACCATCCTCCCGACCGCCGCGAGGCGCTCCTCGCATGGGTCGCCACCAGCCGGTCCCCCGACGACTGCCTCCCCGAGCTGCGGAATGCGTGCCTCGACAATGACCCGGTCACCCGGTCCACCGCCTTCGACCTGCTGGGCGACCTGGGGGCCGACGCCGAGCCCGTACTGGCCGACCTCGCCACCACGTCCGATCCCCAACGCGAGGCGGCGTTGCGCGGCCTGTTGGCGCTCCAGGCCACCTCAGCCCCGGCCCTGGCCGCCGCCCGACAGGCGTGGCAGCCTGATCAGCCCCGTCCCTGCCAGCTCGCCGGGCTGGAACTGCTGATCCAAGCCAAACAGGCCACCCCCCAGCTGCTGCGCCCCGCGCTCACCGACCCCGCCCGCGAGCTGCAGGAACTGGGGCTGGTCGCGGTCCGGGAACTTGGCCCCGCGGCGGCCGAACTGCGTGCCGAGCTCGAACAGGTCAACTGGGCCACCGTGCTCGAAACCCGACATCGTCACTCCCTCACCGGCTCGATCCGCCAGTTGCCCGTCAACATCCTCAACCCCAACCCCGCCGTCGCCATGGCCGGGGTCAACCAGGGCGAGGCGGTCTTCCCCGAGTTCGAAGAGTTGCCCACCGCCAGTCCCGAGCTCCGGTTCAGTGGCGAGCTGGCGATATTGGGGGCTCTCGCGGCGATCGGGCCCCCGGTCCACGATCTGGCTCCAAGAGTCGCTGAGACCTTCGCCTCCGCCGGACCCCGCCAGTTCGTCCAGGCCTCCTGGTGCCAGTTCAAACTGGGTGTCCCCACCGAGCAGCTCGAACCCGAACTGCTGGACCGGCTGTTGGCCGACCCGCCGCTGGGGGCCCCCTGCGCCGAGCTGCTGGCCCACTGGAATTCGCCCCGGCTCCCCCAGGTGGTGGCGGCCCTGAGGGAGACCCGCGAGCAGACCGATCCCGAGCGGGCCAAGGCCTGGTGGCGGTGCGTGGCCAAACTTGGCCCGGCGGCGGCGGGGCTGATGTCGGAGCTCTGCCAGGAGGTCGATCGTTTTGACCGCAACCGGGGATCCGACGTGTTCCGCGTGATCGAAGGGCTGGGGGAAGCAGCCCAGCCGTTGCTCCCCCGGCTGCTCGACATGGTCCGAGGGTCCGACCCGGTCCGGCAGAATGCCGCCCTCACCACTCTCGCCCGTCTCGGTCCCGTCGCCCGGAGTGCCGAGCCACTGCTGCTCGAAATCCTCGCCGCCGATCTCGCCACACTCCCCCCGCGCGAGGAATCCCCGGACGAGGCGCCGCGTCG
>CAIUHT010000742.1 GCA_903898975.1 uncultured Planctomycetaceae bacterium | reverse complement strand
CGCAGCGGCCCCTCACCCACCCAGACCCAGTGCACATCGGGAATCTCTCGGGCCACACTCGCCGCCGACGCCCACAACTCTTGCGGTCCTTTCTGGTCTTCCAGCCGACCCACCGACAGCAACACGCGGGCTCCCGCAGGCAGTCCCAAAGACCGCCAGTCGACCACCGGCGCCGTGTCGAAGCGGTGGGGGTCGACCCCGTTGGGAATCACCCGCAGGCGATCGGCCGGCAACCCCACCTCCAGTCGCGCCTGATCGGCCACCCCACGACTGACACACACCTGCCGCTGGAAGTGTGCTGCCAGTCCCCGGTCGATCAGGTGCCGCCAGCGCCCGCGCCGCTCGGCCACCCGAATGCCCGACACCAGCAGGGGGACTCCCGCCCGTGCGGCGGCCCAGGCCCCGGCCACATTGGCGTGCCACAGCCAGGTCTGCAGCAGGGCTGGCTGAAACTCGCGCAGGGCCTTCGCCAGGCGCGAGACCACCCCCAGATCAAACCGGTGCCGGGCCCCCAGTTCGACCACCTCGATCTCGCGGGCCCGCAGTGTTTCGGCCAAGGCTCCCCCCGAGCGCAGCGTGAAGACCCGGGGCAGAAACTCCTCGGGTTCAAGCCGGGTCACCAGTTCCACCAGCGCCTGCTCGGCCCCCCCGGGATCCAGCTCGGTGATCACAAACGCAATACGGGTGGGAGCGGGAGAAGTCATCGCTACAATTCGAGGCTGCGGACGGATCGGACGAGGCACGCCCGAGCCAGCGTTCGCACACACGACATCACCCGATGAACGACCTGGCTGATTACGACTATACGCTACCCGAGCGGTTGATCGCCCGCCAACCGGCCGATCGCCGCGACCAGGCCCGCCTGCTGGTGGTCGATCGCGCCACGGGCCGCTGGTCTCACCACCACGTCTCCGACCTCCCCAGCCTGCTCCGCGCGGGCGACCAGCTGGTCCTCAACGACACGCGCGTGCTCCCCGCCCGGCTGAAGGGCCACCGCGCGCAGACCGGCGGCCGCTGGGAGGGGCTCTTCCTGGGGGAAACCATGGCTGGCCACTGGCGGCTGATGGGACGCACGCGGGGACGTCTCCAGCCGGGCGAGTGCCTGCAGCTCGAGCCCTGGCCCGGCAGTCCGCTGGCCGAGTCGGCCGGGCCGGCCCCCAGCGAGTTTCGGCTGCGGCTGGTGGCCGAGGAACCCGGGGGGTTTTGGCTGGCCACTCCCGAACCAGCGCGGCCCGCGCTCGCTGCGTTGACCGACTATGGCACGATGCCCCTGCCTCCGTACATGGAGCGGGAGACGCCGGGGGCGGCAGATTTCGAGCGTTACCAGACGGTCTACGCCCGTGTCCCGGGCTCGGTCGCCGCCCCGACCGCCGGCTTGCACTTCACGCCGGAACTGCTCGCGCGGTGCCAGCAGGCGGGAATTGGACAGTCGTTTGTGACCCTGCACGTGGGCGTGGGGACGTTTCGGCCCATCGCGGTCGAGCGGCTGGAAGAGCACGACATGCACTCCGAGTGGTGCGAACTCCCGGGAGACACCGCCGCCACACTGCAGGCGACTCGCGCCGCCGGGGGCCGAATTGTCGCCGTCGGAACCACCTCGGTCCGAACGCTCGAGTCGGCCCCGGGGCTTGACCCGGCGGGTTGGCGGGGCGAGACGCGGTTGTTTATCCGCCCGCCTCATTCCTTTCGGCACGTCGATGCCCTGCTGACCAACTTCCACCTCCCCAAATCGACGCTGCTGGTGCTGATTTCGGCGTTCGCCGGCGGGGATCTCATCCGCACAGCCTACGCTGAGGCAATCCGCGAGGAATACCGCTTCTTCAGCTATGGCGACGCCATGCTGCTGCTCTAAGCGAGGCTTTTCGAGCGGCCAGTCGTCATCCGGCTGATGTGGGCGGACGGGCACACCGTGACCCGATGGCGTCGCTGCTGCCGGGTGGAAGCGTTCTCGTGACGGGTCTGAGGTGGTGTTCGTTGCGCGACAAACGTTCCTCGGACGGCAACCGGGGAACGGCTCCCCGGGGAAGTTTCCGCGTCCGGATGATCGAGTCCCGACTCGCCCTGCTGGATGGGCCAGCCCACGAGCATTGGCCGACTTGGAATGTCAGCCCTAGACTGAGGGCTGAGAATCTCTCCTTCAAGTCGTGCGAGCCGGTCGAGGATGTCTGAACCCAACGCGGGAGAAATGCGGCGTCTGGTCTTGGGGCTGGCCCTCCCGGCGCTGGGCGAGCAGCTGCTCAACTTCTGCGTCGCGCTCTACGACACCTTCCTGGCCGGTTACGTGAGCACCGATGGACGGGAGGTGGGGCTCTACACCACCACCGTCGGAATCGCCTCGTACCTCAGCTGGCTCGCTTCGCTGGTCTTCGCCCTCGTCGGGACCAGCACCACCGCGCTGGTCGCCCGCGCCCATGGGGCCGGAGATCAGCCCCAGGCCAACCGCCTGCTGAACTGCAGCCTCTGGCTGGTGGCCCCCCTGGGGCTCGCGGTGTTCGCCTTCCTGGTCACGGTGGTCCCCTCGGTCGCCGCCGGTGCCGGTTTGACCGGTGAATCGGCCGACGTGCTGGTGCGGTATGTGCGGTGGGATGCGGTGGGACAGTTGCTGTTCGGCTTCTGCCTCGTCGGCTCAGCGGCGCTCCGGGGCGTGGGCGACATGCGGACCCCCATGTACGTGCTGGGCGGGGTCAACCTGCTCAACATTGGGGTGGCCACGTTGCTGGTCCGCGGCACACAACCCAACTCGCCGCTCGCTCCCCTCGCCTCAATTGTCGGCGAGATCGCTCCCTGGGGGGTCAATGGCATTGTGGCGGCGACCGTGGCGGCCCGGCTCGCCGGGGGGGTGGCCATGCTCGCACTGCTGGCCCGCGGCATTGACGGGCTCAAGTGGCGACCACTGCAGCTGCTCCCCCAACGCGATGACTTCCGACGCCTGATGCGAGTGGGGCTGCCGACGGTCTTTGAAGGGGCGAGCATGTGGCTGGGGCAGTGGCTGTTCCTCATGATCATCGCCCGGCTGGGGACCGCCTCAGATGGCAGCGCCTACAAGGCGGCCCACATGATTGGCATGGACGCCGAGGCGTTGACGTATCTGCCCGCGACTGCGTGGGGCTACGCGGCGGCGGCGCTGGTGGGACAGAGCCTGGGAGCGCAGCAGCCCGACCGAGCCCGCCGACTGGCACGCGAGGCGACCAGGCACGCGGTGGTCCTGGCGCTGATTGGTGCGGTGGCCTACCTGGTGGGGGCCGACCTGATCTACCACTGGATGACCAGGGAAGAGCCTGTCCGCCGCATCGGCGCCCCGGCGTTGCGATTCCTGTCGTGGTACCAGGTTCCGCTGGCGGTCACGATTGTCTACATGCACGTGATGCGGGGGGCGGGTGCGACCCGCATCGTCATGCTCATCACCACGCTGGGGCTGTTTGGCATCCGCCTGCCGGTCGCCTGGTTGCTGGGGAACGTCTTCCAGGGCGGGCTGATCGGCGCGTGGTCGGGCATGTGCGTCGACGTGGTGGTGCGGTGCCTGATCTTCACCCTCTATTTCCGTCGGGGCGAATGGACCCGCACCAGGGTCTGAGCCTGGGGTGCCCGGGTTCCGCCCAGGGGTCGCGACCTCACCGCTCCGAGGGCTCGGGCAGCCGGCCGAAGATCATCCGCCCCGCGCTCGATTGCCGCACGCTCTTGACCACAATCTCGGCCTCTTTCCCCACCATCGAGCCCCCGTCCTCGCAGACCACCATCGTCCCGTCGTCGAGGTAGCCCACTCCCTGCCCCGAGGTTTCGCCCGGCTTCACCAGCTTGAGCACAATCCGTTCGCCCGGCAGGTGCTTGGGCTTCAGGCAGTTCGCCAGGTCATTCAGGTTGATGACATCGACCCCCAGCACGCTGGCGACCTTGTTCAGGTTGAAGTCGTTTGTCACCACCGCCCCGCGCAGTTCGCGGGTCAGGTCGACCAGTCGCTGATCGACCGTCTCCCCCTCCTTGGG
>CAIUHT010000741.1 GCA_903898975.1 uncultured Planctomycetaceae bacterium | reverse complement strand
TCGGGCTCGGGCTCGGGCTCTGCCTCCTTAGCTTCCTTCGTGTCTTTTGTGTCCTTCGTCTCCTTAGCCTCCTTGGCCTCCTGAGCCTCCTCTGTCTGCTCCGCCTCCTCCGCCTTCTTCTTCTCCACCTTCTTGGGCGACAGTCGTTCTTCCAGTCTCTTCAGCCGGGCCTGCGCATCCGCGATCAATGACATCCGCTGCGCCGGCAACTTGACCCGCACCTCTCCCGCCCGCACCTCTCCCCGGACCTCATGGTCCCCCGCCGGTAGCCCCGCCAGATCCACGGCGAACTTCGCTGGCAACTTCTCGAAGCTCCACTCCTGCTCGGCTCCCTCCCCCACCCGCAACATCAGCGTCACCTTGGGCAACGGCCGCAGCAGCACATACCCCAGCCGCAACTCCCCCGGCCACTTCTCGGCCCCCAGCTCGACCCCGCGCCTGGCGAATGACAGATTCACCCCCAGCAACCCCTCCACCAGCCGCCGCTGGTCGTCAGTCAGTTCGGGCTCCGAATCGAGCACCTGCGACGCCCGGTCGAGCTCCCGCCCCGCACCCGACAGATCGAACGCGAAAAACGCCGTCACGGCGTCCTTCAGAAACGGCAGCGTCCGCTCCCGCTCGGCTTCGCTCGTCCCCTCGAACCGCCGCTCAAACCGCTGCACCCGCTTCCCCAGCTGATACCGCGTATCGTCCCCCCACACCCCGCCCCCACTTCCCCCGCAGAGCACCGCCGCCCCACACACCACCGCCAGCCACCGCACCCCGCCAAAGACCCCAGGAGCCTGCCCGTTCATCGGCTTCATCCGTTCCACTCGCATGTCCCCCCTCCTCGCTGTCAGCCACCCAGAAGACCCAACCCCGCATCCACCCGCCCCAACACCCCCCAACACTACTCCATCAGCCACAAAAAG
The DNA here is from genome assembly GCA_903898975.1 of uncultured Planctomycetaceae bacterium. Classification (GTDB taxonomy): domain Bacteria; phylum Planctomycetota; class Planctomycetia; order Planctomycetales; family Planctomycetaceae; genus UBA10511. Next base: position 1,682 of record CAIUHT010000741.1, on the reverse strand, counting down.
TGACGTTCCCCCACCGAAAAAACCAGTCCCCCACCGATCCCCGATCCCCCAACCCCGATCCCCGAACATCGACGTCTCCCAACGCGCTCGACTATCCTCCTCTGCGTCCTGCCGCGTTCCTCCGCAGTTCCCGCGTCTCTCCACTTCCCCGGCGTTCGGCCCTTGTCGCAGGTCACCGGTCCCGCGTTATCCGTCTCAACCCACCTGTCGCACTCTGCACAGAGTCTGGAACCCGCTCATGCCTTCGGCGTACCTGGTCGCGGCGGCCCGCACCCCCATTGGTCGGTTTCTCGGAGCGTTCAAAGAGACTCCCGCGCCGCAACTCGCCGCGCCGACCCTCGCCGCCTGCCTCGCCCGCGCCGGCCTCCCTCCCGACGCGGTCGATGAAGTGATCCTCGGGCAGGTGCTCTCCGCCGGGGTGGGCCAGGCCCCCGCCCGGCAAGCGGCCCTCGCCGCTGGCCTCCCCCCCACCATCTCGGCCTACAGCGTCAACCAGGTCTGTGGTTCGGGCCTCCGCGCGGTCATGCTCGCCGCCCAGTCCATCCAGGCCGGCATGTCGCGCGTGGTGCTCGCGGGGGGAATGGAAAACATGTCCCGCGCCCCGCACCTCGTCACCTCGGCTCGCGAGGGACTCCGCCTCGGGCACTTCAGCACGCAAGATTCCCTGCTGCTCGATGGGCTGTGGTGTGCCGCCGGACAATGCCACATGGGCGAACACGCCGAGTTCACCGCCCGCGAAGCCGGGTTGACCCGCGCCGCTCAAGACGCCTTCGCCGCCACCAGCCAGGAGCGGGCCGCCCACGCCTGGCAAGCCTCGGCGTTCGCCTCGGAACTCGTCCCCATCCCGGTCAAAACCCGCACCGGCCCGCAGTCGATCGCCGTCGATGAATGCCTTCGGGCCGACACCACCTCGCAGGGACTCGCCGGGCTGAAGCCCGCGTTCCTCCCGGAAGGAACCGTCACCGCCGGCAACTCCTCGACCCTCGCCGACGGGGCCGCTGCCGTGCTGCTGGTCGATGAAGCGACCGCCCGCGGGCTCAACACCCCCTGGCGGGCCCGCATCGTCGCCATGGCCACTGCCGGGACGGAACCCCGGCGACTCTTCTTCGCCCCCATCGCCGCCGTCGGCAAACTGCTCGACCAGACGGGACTGAAGAGCGATCAGATCGACCTGTTTGAAATCAACGAAGCCTTCGCCTCGCAGGCTCTCGCGGGAATCGCCGGGCTGCGCCTCGACCCCGACCGCGTCAACGTCTGGGGCGGAGCCATCGCTCTCGGACACCCCATCGGCGCCAGCGGCGCGCGGGTCCTCTGCACGCTGCTCTCGGCCTTGCACGCCCGGCAACAACGCCTCGGCATCGCCACCCTCTGCCTCGGCGGAGGCAACGCCGTCGCCCTGCTCGTCGAACGCGAAACGTAAATCCACCCGCGTTCCCGCTCCACGCGGCACCGTCGTTCACGCGGCACCGTCGTTCACGCGGCCGTTCGCAAGCAGGATCCGCCCGCGCCGACGTCTTTCCGTGAGCGCGTCCCCAGCGCACTCTTCCCCTGGGTGAAGACACGCCCACGCGCGCCGTACCACACAAATTCACGCCCAGCGGCTCAACACCGCCGCTCGCGTCCTTTTCAATCGGACGTCACCCCGCGCTCGAACCCCATCGCGCGGGCACGCGACACAAACG
>CAIUHT010000740.1 GCA_903898975.1 uncultured Planctomycetaceae bacterium | reverse complement strand
CGGGCCCTGGCCAAGTCGCGCCAATTGCGGACCACCGACGCCACCTGCCCGCTGGTGACCACGGTGCACCTCGACGCGGTCCGCTTCGCCAAGCAGGGCTACACCATTGTGCTCATCGGGCATGAAGGGCACGACGAGGTGATTGGCACCATGGGCGAAGCCCCCGACCGCATGGTGCTGGTCGATTCGCCCGAAGAGGTCGACCAACTGACGTTTCCCCCAGGCACGAAGCTGGCCTACCTGACCCAGACCACGCTCAGCGTCGCCGAGGCGAATCGCGTCATCCAGCGGCTCAAAGAGCGGTTTCCCGCCATCATTGGCCCCCCCAAGGAAGACATCTGCTACGCCACCACCAATCGCCAGGAGGCGGTCGGCCAACTGGCCCCGCAGGCCGATCTGGTGATTGTGCTGGGAAGCCAGAACAGTTCCAACAGCCAGCGGCTGAAGGAAATTGCCGGCGAGATTGGCAAGCCGGCGTATCTCATCGACACGGTGGCCGAACTGCAGCCGGGCTGGCTGGAAGGGGTCCAGACGGTGCTGATCACCGCCGGGGCGAGCGCTCCCGAGGTGGTCGTGCAGGACTGCGTGCAGTTCCTCGTCGAGCGATTTCAGGCCGAGGTCGAAGAGATCACCATCCGCGAGGAAGACGTGCACTTCAACCTGCCCAAAGAACTCAAGGTGCTGCAACTGCAGGTCTGAGTCGCCTGCGGCCCAGGCCCGGGGCCACGCCGGGTGGTTTGTCCTCGGCTATGACGGGCACTTGATCTGCCCCGTCGGTGCCGTACTCGCGCGGGCCCAGGTGCTGGGCACAATCGCCAGCGCGAACCGCTTCGCCGGGGCTGCCCGGCGGATCTCGCGAAGTGCGGGCAGGCGCATCTCGAATGCCCGTGGGCGCGGCACAGGCTCTCTAAAACGAAACGGGTCCCTTGGCCAGTCACCAAGGGACCCGTTGTTTCCATCCGCCAGCAGGATCCATGCGGGGGTCGCAGAGTCTCCCCGCCCAAACTCGCCCCGTCGAAACACCGGCGGGGACTCGACCGCCGCGGCCCTCCCCCGTGAGGGAGGACCCGCGATCGATCCCGCTTGTGGCACTCGCGGGGTGGTGTTGGCTTACTTGGCCGGCTGTCCCTCGCCGCGCGACAGCAGGTATGCCAGCAGATCGAGAATCTCGTCCCGCTGCAGCGTGTCGAGCAACCCCTCGGGCATCATGCTGGTGGTCGATTTCTCAATCGCCACCACGTTCTTCGCGTTGACGTTCACCAGCCCGTTCGGGTCCAGCATGTTCGGCATCACGATCATGCTGTCGTTGTTGTAGTTGACGATCCGGCCCGTGACGATTTTCCCGTCGGCGGTCTCGATGCTGATCGCCTGGTACTGGTCACTCACCTCTTTGCTGGGGTGGACGATCGATTCCAGCAGATCGCGGGGGTTGAACCGCCCCGCCACGCCGGTCAGGTCGGGACCCTGCGAGCCCCCTTCAGTCGCGTACCGGTGGCAGGTGAAGCAGTTCGCTTCTCCAAACAGCCGGCGACCCCGCTGCAGATCGCGCCCCTCCAACCCTTTCGCCACTTCGGGAACGAGTTCGTCCAGCGTCCATTTCTTCACCAGTTCCCGCGGCTTGCCCGCAATGGGGCTGGCCGGGGTGGGCTGGGCGTCGAGGATGGGCTGCAACGCCTGTTTCTCGGCCGGGGTGAGCGTGGCGACCGCATCGTCCTTGATCTTCTTCAGAAAGCCTCGCAGGCTGTTCCCGCCCTTGAAGTTCGCCGCCTTGGTGAACCAGCGGAAGTACTCCTCCCGCTCGGGACGACTCCACCCCGTCGCCAGGTTCCGCAGCGAGCGGGCATGGTCGATCTGCTCTTCCTGCGTGAGGGCGGCATTGAGCAGGCCCAGGGTCTTGCCCGCAATGCCCGGTGCTTCAAGGTACACCAGCAACTGGCAGAGTTCGGAGTTGAGCACCCGCTTGTCGGCCGGGAACAGCGGGTCGAACCGCGCGATCACCGCCTGCCGCACAGCCCGCGAAGGCCAGCCCAGCCGATTGAACGCCAGCTGGTACACCCGCAGCGCTTCCAGTCGCTGTGTGGCGGTCAACTGGTTCCAGTCGAGACGGCCCAGGGCGTCGATGACTGGCTCTTGCAGCGCGGCCCCCGGAATGGGTTGCCCGGCGGTGCGGGGATGATGGAACGGGTCTTGCCCCACGCGCCGCACCAGGGCCAGCAGGGCTCCCAGGGCTCGGCCGGGGTCGGTCTCGGCGAGGGCCTTGTCTTGCCACAGGGCCGGGTCCTGGTGTTCGAGGGCAATGCGGGCGGCCGTGCGGATGAAGCGGTCGGGGTGACCCAGCTGGGGCCACGCCGCCTCAATTGCCGCCGGGTCACTCTGCCCATGAAACTTCTCGAGACTGCGACGCAGGGCGTGAAGTTCGGGGACGGCCGGCGGATCGCCCGCGGGTCCGACAGGGTCGCTGCCGGTGTAGGTCACGCGATACAGCCCCGACTGCGTTCGCCGTCCGCCCACCGTGATGTACAACGCCCCGTCGTGGGGGTTGACCACCACGTCGGTCAGCGGCAGGGGCGAGCCCGACAAAAACTCTTCCGACTTGCCGACGTAGCCCGCTCCCTCGGGTTGCAGTTGCACCGCGTAGAGCTTGCCATAGCTCCAGTCGCAGATGAACAGCGCGTCCTGGTACCTGGCGGGGAACTTCGCCCCGTGGCCAAACGTGACCCCCGTGGGCGAGCCCGGGCCAATGTCGTGCACGCCGGGCAGGTTGTCGGGGTAGTGCACCGGCCACTTGCCGGCTCCATTCCGCCAGCCAAACTCCGAGCCACTCGAGGCGAAGCAGACGCGCGTGGGACGATACCACGGCGTGTTCATGTCCCACTCCATGTCGGCATCGTAGGTGAAGAAATCACCCAGCCGGTTGAAGGCACCGTCAAACTGGTTGCGATACCCGGTGCTGACCAGCGTCCACGCTTTGCCCTCGGGATCGACCTGGTAGATGCAGCCACCGGGGCCCAGCACGCCCGCCATGAAGCCGTTGCCATCGGGCAGCCGGGGGAGCAGGTGATCTTCGCCCCACAACCGAGGGACGCGCGACTGGGCGAGTTCGGTCAGCTTGGCCTGGTTGCCGCAGACAATGTAGAGCGACTTGCCATCGGGGGTGGGCACGATGGCGTGCGAGCCATGTTCGCCCTGTCCCTGGAATTCGCGGAGCAGTTCGGGGGCTTCGTAGGTGTCGCCTCCATCGCGCGACCGCAGCCGATGCAGCCCCAGCTTGGGCGACTCTTCCCCGAACTTCACCTTTTCGTTCACTATCACGTACAGGCTGTCGAAGGCGTACAGCAGTCCGTGGGCCCCGCCGATGGGGTGGGGGATGGGTTCGACCTTCACCGGCGCTCCGGCTTCGCCCACGGTCACCCGGTACAGTCCGCCATACTGGTTCGAGACAATCAGCCGGCCCTTGGGGTCGACGCACAGGTTGACCCACGACCCTTCGGTCTCCTTGGGAACCGAGTACAGCCGCTCGATCTTGAAGCCCGGGGCGAGCTTGAGCTTGTCGGCCGGGGTCGCCTGCGTCAGGTCGAGAGGCGCGGCCTTGGGTGGGAAGGCCTGCTGGGCGAAGGCGAAGAGATCCTGTTTCCAGACGGTCCAGTCATGCCCGCCCGGCCCAATCGAGTAGTGATGGGGAATGCGCTGCTCTTCGAGATGCTGGTGCAGTTCCTTGATCTTCGGAAGAACCAGCTTGTCGGCATCGCCACAAGAGACCCACAGCAGCCGCAGTTGGTCCCGGGCCGCCTCGGGCTGGGGAACATAGTCGGCCTGCGCGCCCCAGAAATTGGCCCCCGAGAACGCCCCGACGCAAGCGAAGCGGTCGAGGTGCGCCAGGCCAATCAACAGCGACTGGGCGGCCCCCATCGACAGACCGGCGATCGCGCGGTCGGCCTTGCCGGTCTTGACCGGGTAGGTCTTCTCGATGTGCGGGACGAGGTCGGTCAGCAGATCCTGTTCGAACGCCTGGAAGTTGAACCGGTTCGCCGGGTTGTCCCCCGGCTTGCGGGCGAACCCCAGGGGCATCACCACCAGCAGCGGTGAGACGCGGCCCGAGGCGACCAGGTTGTCGAGAATCGCCGCGGCGTTCCCCTTCACCTGCCAGCCCGTCTCGTCATCTCCCGACCCGTGCAGCAGGTAGAGCACCGGGAGCCTGGTGTCGGCGGGGAGGTTGGGGGGCGTGTAGACCACTGCCTTGCGGGGGCCCCCGGTGGTGGTCGACTCGTAGGTGATCGATTCGATCTTGCCCTGGGGGACATTGGGCTGGGGTTGGTCGAACCCCGAGGGGGCGGGACCGGCGACTGGGCCGGCGGCCGGGCAGAGCCAGCCTCCCCCCAGGCACAGCAGTGTCAGCAGACAGAACCGAGAGACGAATGGCACTCCAACCGACCGCGTCATCTGTGATGATCCCTCTCAAAATTGCCCCGGGGCGACAATAGTTCTCCACTCCCGGAGGGTCAAGCGGGAGAGCGCGGCGAAGGGCCTCGCGCGGGGGGCGGTGCGGTGCAATGCCGCAGGGACTGGAAAAGATTGCGGAACACGCCGACTTTTCAGGAGCCTGCCGGTCAACACAAACACCCCGCGCAGCGCGGGGCTGGCGGGGTGTTGGAGGGAGGGAACGTGTGGAAAGTGCCGGCCCAGCCGAGTGACCGGGACGCGGGTCGGGATGTCAGGCAGACCAGGGTCCAGGGGCAAACGTCGCCACGGCGCACACAGCATCCGTCTGGCCTAGAATTCGCCCAGCACCGCTCCGTCAGCGCGATAGTGCAGCCGCTGGCGGGTGGTGGTGTCGACGTTCTCAGAGACAAAACGCACGGCACCGTCACCGAGCAGCACGTGGCAGCCACCGGTGTGCAGGCTCCCGGCGGACGCCCAGTTCGACAGCCGGCCTTTCTTCTCCATGTAGAGGTAGGTGGGACTGTTGGGCCCGAAGACCCAGGTGTTGATCGGGTACCAGGAGAGGTCGATGCCGACCCCCACGTGGTGGGCATGACCCCAGGCGGGGGGAACGCCATTCCAAACCTCGCGGATGGTTTCGGTCACCATGGCGGTGTTGCTGGTGCCGTCACGCACCGCTTCGATCCCGTTCGACCAGCTGGTGGCAAACATTCCCCGCTGACGACTGTCGAGGTACCGCTCGGCGTAGCCCTGGTAGTAGTACTCGCCATACCACACGTTGAAGTCGTAGTTGGTACGAGCCCCACCGGGCAGCGTGCCATTCACCGAGTAGTACTGGTCGGAGCTGTTGTAGAACTTGTCGTTGGGGTCCGAGGGACAGAGGAAGGCCGGGACGATGGTCTTGGTGACCGCATAGTTCAACGCCGGATCACCCGCCACCTGAGAGCTGGTGTAGGCCCCGTAATTGTACGACCAACTGGCCGCCACGGATTGATTGTAGAGGTTGTAGAGCGCCGGCTGGTCGAGGAAGGGAAGCAGTTGCGTCCAGCCGCTGGCGTTGGTGTAGAAGGCGGGCCCACCTTGGGCCGGGCCACCCCAGCCCACGAAGCCGACGTTCAATCGCGGGGGGGGAAAGACGCGGTGCGTGTCGTGGTAGTTGTGCAGGGCCAGGCCCAGCTGTTTCAGGTTATTCCGGCACTGGGTGCGGCGGGCCGCTTCCCGGGCCTGCTGCACCGCCGGAAGCAGCAGCGCGACCAGGATGCCAATGATGGCAATCACCACCAGCAGCTCAATCAGGGTGAACGCGGCCCGCAGGCGGCGTTCAGGGGAATTCCGTCTCATGAAGTCTCTCCGGAAGCTTGTCACTCAAGGGGCGGGTGCAGGGGCAAAAAGTCTGTCCCTGCGGAATCAGGACTGAGAGAACACCAGGGGCAACGGCGGTCGCGGTCAGGTGGATCGCCCAGGGACGGGAAGTACCACAGCCCCAGCCTGACAACGGGGCCGCACAATCGCTGCGGTCGGCTGAAATCAGGGAGGAATCGCACATCGCCATTCCTCCCCATCACCAACCCATCAGCGGGCGTGTTGACTCACTTCGGCAAGCTGCGTGCCGAACTGTCGGGAAACCGGCAATTGAAACCGGAACTGGAACTTCCTGCGGGATTCCTTCCTGCACTCAAAATGGATGTCCCCGAAGAGTCGAGGATTCTGCGGAGAGGCTCGGCAGGGGTCTGCACTCGAACTGCGCACCACTGCCCGCGCGGTGCACGTGCCCCAACGAAGGTCCCACGCGGAACGTCGAACGTGGCCTGTCACGTTTCGGCAGATCACTCTGCGCTCGGGTTCACCGCGGTCCGTTTGCTGAACCGCACGTCAGCCACTCCTTGGGAATAGCTTCCGCAGTCTGCTCCGCGGTCCCTGTCGTCCTTCCGAGCCGACTCTCCGGTTCGTGGCGGGGATGAAAGCAGGACGCCTGCCAGTGGGAACAAAGTTCTCGGGGCACGCACGCACGGTTTTCACCGCGCGATCGGCCGGCATTCAAAAACCAGTGATTCGCTCGCGTGCGTTTTCCATCTGCAAGCCTGATACCCGCGGACCCGTTGCGCCGGGAGCCTTGGTCTGCTGAATCTTTCCGCGAGTCGCCGCCCCGACTTCGCCACTGTTTCGAGGGACATTCGCG
>CAIUHT010000739.1 GCA_903898975.1 uncultured Planctomycetaceae bacterium | reverse complement strand
CGAGCTGGGGGCCCTTCGCCGCGTCGCTCAGTGGATTTCCCGCGAGATACAGCCGGAGAAACGGAGCGAATCGCTTCTCTCCTTCGGCATCTTTCTTGCACGCCTCGACCAGCGGGGCGAGGTCGGTGATCGCGTTGTTTTCCATCAGCAGCAGCATGCGCGGAGCGGCGGCTGCGAACGGTGAGAGATCGGCGACCTTGTTCCCCGTAATCTTAAAGGTCATCAGGTTCGGAATCACTCCGGCCAGATCCTTCACCTCAGTCAGCTGATTGCGAGCCAGGTCAAGCGACGACAGCTTGGGAAGCTTTGCCAGTGGGGCCGCGGTCGTGAGCTTGTTCCCGGCAATGTACAGCGCCGACAGCTTGGGCATGTCGGCCAGCGGTTCGACGCTCGCGATCTGATTGTCCGAGAGTTCGACAAACTGCAGAGCCTTGACGTTCGCCAGCGGGGCGATATCCACAATCTTGTTCTTCGACAGATCGAGCGACTGCAGTGTCTTCAGATCCTTCAGTGCGTCGACTTTCTCGATTTCATTCCCGGCCAGGTTGATCAATGCCAGGTTTGGACACTTTTCCAGCCCAGTCAGGTCCTTGATCCCCTTGTTCCGCCCCTCGAGGATGAACACCTTCTTGAGGTCGTCTTCGGTCAGTTCGTCGGGTTTGTCCCGCTTTTCGAAAACCTGCTGGCGGACGGCCGCCTCCAACCCCTTGTCGGGAATCGGGCCCGCCGCACGCGCCGCAGGCACGCTCCCCGACAACAGCGCGAGAGTCACGAGGGACACGGCCGCAGAGAGGCCTCGAGCCGAGGCCCGGCACAGATTGAGCATGGTATGTTCCTTCCGGGATGTCAGACACGGGACTGCCGGGGCAGCCTTCCCCCCCGCGCGGGGGGCAACCGTACAACTCAGGCGGGACCGCGAGTGTATCGCCCGGAGCGCGGCGCTGTCAAAAGTCGCACCCAGTCGTGGCCTGCGTCCTCGGGCCTCCGGTGGTTTGGCGGGTTTAACCGGCCGAGCAGAGGGCCTCGGCGAAGCTTGCCGGGTTGAAGACTTCCAGGTCGTCGATCTGCTCACCCACTCCGACGTACTTGACCGGCAGGTTCATCTCTTTCCGGATCGCGACCACCACCCCACCCTTCGCGGTCCCGTCGAGTTTCGCCAGGATCAATCCCGTGCATTCGACCGCCTCGCTGAATTTCCGCGCCTGCGACACACCGTTCTGTCCGGTCGTGGCGTCCAGCACCAGCAGCACCTCGTGCGGGGCCCCTGGGATACGGTCCCCAATCACCCGGCGAACCTTCTCCAGCTGCTTCATCAGGTTTTGCTGCGTCTGCAATCGACCGGCAGTGTCGATGATCACAAAGTCGGCATTCACCTCCAGCGCCCGCGCACAACCGGCGTAGGCCACCGCCGCCGGGTCGCTCCCGCTGGGCTTGGTCACAATCTCGCACCCAATCCGCTGGCTCCACATCGTCAACTGCTCGACAGCCGCGGCCCGAAAGGTGTCCCCGGCTGCCAGCACCACCCGGTGCCCCGTTTTGTGCAGCAGGTTCGCCAATTTGGCGATCGAGGTGGTCTTACCCACCCCATTCACCCCGGCGACCAGCACCACCGTCGGGCCCGAAGTCGCCCGGGCCAATGGGGCGAGTGGCTGATCGGTCTGCCAGGTATTCCCCGTGGCCCCCGTCAGTTGCTGCTGCAAGCGCTCGCGGATTGTCCTCCAGATGTCATCGAGAACCACCGTGCGGCCCAGGTACTTCTCCCGCAGTTCCTCGGTGATCTCCCGCGCTGCGGCGACTCCCATGTCGGTCCGAATGAGCCGGGAGTAGAACTGCTCCAGCTTTTCGGCATCGAGAATCTCACCCGCCTTGAATAAGTCGCGGATGTCGGTCTGGAGCAGTTCTTTGGTCCGCTTCAGACCCTGTTTCAGGCGGTCAAACAGTCCCATTGCAAATGCTTGGCGGGAGGCGTCCCCGGGGAAAAGTCCCGCGTGGGGCCGCTCAGTGGAAGAGTGTCGGAGAACGAATGGTGACGGCGCTTCGGTCTGGGAACGCCGGTCTGGGCGGAAGGCCCACTGGGCAATCGCCCCTCGCGCCGCACCGGGCTGACGGGCTGCCTCCCGCGACAACGGGCTGGCTGGGCCGGCTTCGGCGCCAGCGAGGACACTCCCCGCCAGCGAACAAGCCCCGGGCACCGCCCAGTCGCTTTTTTCCAGCCCAAAACCTGGGGCGATGATAGAACGCCCCCGCGCGGCGGGCAAGCGGTTACCGCTCGGGGCTGCGAACGCCGGTCAGGCTTTCCCCCAAACAAAAGCCCCCCTCCGGCGAACAACCCCCTGATCTCGGGGCAATTCCACACCAGCCTGACCTGTCATGCCTCCGAGAACAGTCTCCCCTCGATATTTGCCCTCACCGTTCCGATCCGAGAGACCAGCAAACAGGAGACGCCCCCTCCTCCCGTCCGGCAACTTCTGTGGTGGACGGCTCGCTGCTGACGAGTTCCTCAGGCGGAATGGTTGTCCCGCTTTCGTGCGCCCATTACCATCGCGCCCGCGGGACACAATCTCGGGTCTGTCCCCCCTTCATCCCCCGTGTTCGTGTGCTGCAGGCCATGTCGACCGACCGCTTCCATTCGGTGTTGTTGTTCGGTGCGCCAGGCGTTGGCAAAGGAACGCAGGGGCGAATCCTGGGCGAGATCCCCGGCTTCTATCACCTCTCGTGTGGCGACGTCTTCCGCTCGCT
>CAIUHT010000738.1 GCA_903898975.1 uncultured Planctomycetaceae bacterium | reverse complement strand
TGCTGCCGTTCCAGCCCCAGCGCTTCATTCAACAGGGCCGTCGCCTCGCGGTGTGGAAACTGCGGATCACCCGTTCCTCCCCGGGCCAACTCGGGATAGAGCCGCTCGGCCGCTGCGACCTCCGAACGAGCCGCTGCGGCCTCTCCCCCCCGGCTGAGCAGGAGTGAATAATTGATGCGCATCTGTGCGCCGCTCCGCCGCAGCGCGGGGTTGTCGGGCTCTGCCCGCAGCCCCGCCTCGAGACTCGAGACCGACTCGGCATAGGCCCGCCGGGCCTCGTCCCCGCGCCCCAAGTCGGCCAGGGCCTGGCCCGCCCCCGCCCACGCATTAACCAGTCCTTCGCAGGCTCCCGGCAGCGATGGCGAATTCCGGGCCAGTTCCTCGTATTCGGCAGACGCCTCTTCGAACCTCTCCAGCCTCTCTTCGACGTCCCCAGTCCGCAACAGGGCCGTCCCCGCCAACAGGTTGGCTTCGGCCCGGGCAAGCCGCCAGTCGGCCTGTTCGCCCGCTTCGCCGCGCCTCCCCGGGCCCAACTCTCGGTCGCAGAGTGCCACTAACTCATCCACCAGGCTCAGCGCCGGGCCAGTCTCTCCGACTTCAACGTGCAGCTCGACCAGTTCCCTGGTCGCCTTGCGGAGTGCCACGAGGTTGGAGGCGGACGGTTCCTCAACCGCCAGCAGGCGTTCCCGCAGGGACCGGTGGAACTCCACTGGTTCTCGCAGCAGATCACGCCGCAGGGTTGAAAGCTGGGCCGATTGCCTCAACTCACGATTGTTGGCGACCGCGCGATGAAAGCGAGCCACTGCCTCGACCGCCTGCAACTCGCCAGCCACCGCTCGCTCGCGCTCCGCCTCGGTCTGGGCACGGGCCCGTTGCGAACTGGTGAGCGCCTGTTCCAGCTTGATCGCCTCCTCGGCCAGGGTCCGCCGGTGTCGCCCCTCCACCACCGCCAAGGTGGCCAACCCCAGCGACACCAGCACCAAGCCGCCCGCCACTCCGCCCAACGCCACCTGGTGGCGCGCCATCCAGCGCCTGGCACGCCGCTCGACCGGTTCGCGCCAAGCCTCGACCGGCTCGTCGGCCAGCCACCGCTCCAGGTCGGCCGCCAATCTGGCAACGCTGGGGTACCGGGCGTGCGGATCAGTGGCCAACGCCCGCTCGCAAATCGCCGCCAGCGGTGGATCGATCCGCGGGTTGAGCTGGCGGACCGCCGGAAACCCTCCCTCCCGCACCCTCCGCAGCACTTGGCTCGGCGACTCTCCTGAAAGAACCCGGAACGGTGCCTGGCCGGTCAGCACGCAGTAGAGCACTCCCCCCAGCGAGTAGACATCACCGGTTGCGTTCCCAGGTTCGGCCTCGCCCAGCAACTGCTCGGGAGCCGCGTAACCAACTGTGCCGACTCCGTGCGTCTGGTTCCCAGGCGACTGCCCCCCGTGGCTCCCTGCGACGGCAATCCCCGCAAGCGAAGACTTTTGGCGCTGGGCCAGCCCCCAATCGACCACCAGTGTTTCGCCGTAAGGTCCCAACAAGATGTTGGACGGTTTCAGATCACGATGGAGCACTCCCCGACTGTGGGCGTACTCCATGGTCTGGCAAACTTCGATGACTCGCCGCAACAGGCTCCGCAGGGCCCGGTCCCACTCGCCCCCCGCGTGGCCCGGCACAACCCGCCGTCGATGAGCCGGTTCGGCGACAGTCACCACACCCAACCGCGCCACGGTCCCATCTCCCCCGGGGCTTGGCTCTTGGTCTGAGAGGCCCAGGTCCGCAGTCGCTGGGGCTAGCGGGTTCAGTGCCACTGAGTCCGATGCAGCGCGGCCCGCTTCACCAAGACAGGAATTCATCGGCGGGGGACCGATCGAGTCCAGGCCGAATCGTTTCTGGATCAAGGCTTCACCTCCAGACGCCGGTGGGACCGAGCGAGTGGAGGCACGCCCTGCCCGGGCCACTGGGGGGTCTGCCGGTGAGTACCAACTTTGCTGATCAGCCTGCCCACCCCCGGTCGCCTTGGTACATTCGTGATGCAGTTCCCGCACCGCCTGCTCGAGTGTCCCGGACTGGTCTCCTGTAATCAGTCGCATGGTGTAATAAGGTCGACCGTCGGGCAGTTCTCCCCGACTGTACACAGGAATGATGCCCGGATGTTCAAGGTCGGCAGTGATCTCCGCCTCGGTCTGAAACCGCTGCCGATAATCGGGATTGTCCACACCACCGGGGAGGATTTCCTTGAAGGCGACCAGCCGCCCCAGTTCCCGGTC
>CAIUHT010000737.1 GCA_903898975.1 uncultured Planctomycetaceae bacterium | reverse complement strand
TCGCCAACTCGGTCGCCGCCATCGACGACCCGGCCACCGTGGCGCAACTCGCCACGGTCACGCCGGGCAGCGTGGTGAATGTGCGGCTGGGAGGCCGCGGCAGTCCCCTGGGGGGCCCGCCGCTGGCGCTTCGCGTCCGGCTCCTCTCGCGCGGACCGGGCCGGTTCGCGCTCGAAGACCGACACAGCCATCTCGCCTCGATGGCGGGCGATGAGTACGACATGGGCCCGTGTGCCGTGCTGCGGGTGGAAGGCCTGACCGACGGCCCCGACCTCTTTCCCGCGGAATCAGCCGCTGTGCGGGTGTTGGTGACCAGCCACAAGACCCCGCCGTTCGACCTGGGGCAGTGGCGCAGCCAGGGGATCATCCCCGAGAGTCTCGACCTGATCGCCGTCAAGGCGGCGGTCGCGCACCGCCGGGTCTACGACCCCATCCTCTCCGAGCACCGCACGGTCGAGACGCCGGGCCCCTGTGGCAGCCACCTGGCCCTCTTCCCCTGGCGCCACGTCCGCCGACCGGTCTACCCCCTCGACACCTTTCCGGCCCAGGGCTGACGACGGGCCAGCCCCGGTCCGGGCTGCAGCGCCCCCATGAGCCGGGGTGCGCTCGGCCCAGCTTGGCGACTCGGCGCGCCAGCTCCCCACACGTGGCCGGCGGCCTTCCGGGTGCCCGCCGTTCTGCGGTCACAAAAAACTGCGTCCCGCCGGCGTGGGGAAACACGCAGACGGGACGCGGTTGAGCGAGGTCGCCAAGGAGGCCGGGCAGGCACCACCTGGCGAAAACTACGCGGCGGAAACGACTCGGCGCCAACGACTCGGCGTTAACTACTCGGCGAAGGCGGCGTCGAAGGCTCGGCTGGAGGGTTCGAAGTCGACGTTCTTGACGAACTGGCACGCCTCTTTCGCTCCCGCTTCGCGATCCATGCCACTGTCTTCCCACTCGATCGAGAGGGGACCGCTGTAGCGGGCGTGGTTGAGAGCGCGGATGATTTCTTCGAACCGCACTCCGCCGCGACCGACCGAGCGGAAATCCCAACCCCGGCGTTGATCGCCGAACGAGAGGTGGCTGGCCAGGATGCCCGAGCGCCCGTTGAGGGTGACGCTCGCGTCCTTCATGTGGGCGTGGTAGATGCGGGTGGGGAACGCGCGGATGAATTCCGCCGGGTCAACACCCTGCCAGATCAGGTGGCTGGGGTCGTAGTTGAAGCCAAATTCTTCCCGGTTGTCGATGGCGTCGAGGGCCCGCTGAGCCGAGTAGAGATCGAAGGCGATCTCGGTCGGATGCACCTCCAGGGCGAACTTGACCCCGCATTCCTGGAAGACGTCGAGGATGGGGTTCCAGCGGTCGGCGAACTGGGTGAAGCCCGCGTCGATCATCGACTTGGGGGTGGGGGGGAAGTCGTAGATCAGGTGCCAGATGCTCGACCCGGTGAAGCCATTGACCACCGACACACCCAGCTTGCGGGCGGCACGGGCGGTGTTCTTCATTTCCTCGGCCGCCCGCTGATTCACCTTGGCGGGGTTGCCATCGCCCCAGACGTAGTCGGGCAGAATGGACTTGTGGCGGATGTCGATATTGTCGCAGACCGCCTGGCCCACCAGGTGGTTGGAGATGGCGAACAGCTGGAGGTCGTACTTCTCGAGCAGTTCACGCTTGCGGGCGCAGTAGGTGTCGTCGGAGAGCGCCTTCTCGACTTCGAAGTGATCTCCCCAGCAGGCCAGTTCGAGACCATCAAAGCCCCACTCGCTGGCCTTCTTGCACAGCACTTCCAGGGACAGGTCGGCCCACTGGCCGGTGAACAGCGTGACGGGACGACGAGGCATCGGACACAGCCCTCGAGCAAGGGAAAACAAAGACTGGCCCCACCCGACGGAGCCGCTGCTGGCTAAAAGTAAGCACGCCCCGGCGGGCTGTCAATGCGCCGCGAAAACCGGGAAAAAATCAGGCCCAACCGCACACAAAGGCCAGCCCAGCCCCCCGGGAACCCCGCCCCTGTTCACCACCGAACCCCGCCCCCCAACCCCGCCCCCAAACCGCACGGCCACGCCGCCAACGGCACGACGAATGTAAGGTGGGACTTGTCCCGCCCGTCCGCTGGACGCTCTCCACCACAACCCGTTCCGGGGCAGCCAGACCACCAGTCAACCGCGTTTCGCCCCAACCTCAGCCCCGCACCGGTCCCAAGCCACTCGGACCCGCAGCGGGACGGACGGCTTAGAAGCCATCCTACATTCG
>CAIUHT010000736.1 GCA_903898975.1 uncultured Planctomycetaceae bacterium | reverse complement strand
GCGCGGGTCAGGGCGTCGCGCTGTTCCGGCAGATTGAGGGGGAGCCAGGTGGCGGGGGAGTCGGCCCGCTGCTTGAGCTCGGCGGGATTCGAGAGGGCGGTCTTCAGGTCCTGGAGTTCTTCCTCGGCCTGTTGCCGGCGTCGGCGGGCGGCGTCGAGTTCCTGCTTGACCTGCTTGAGTTCGTCGGCGTGTTCGGCGTCGAGACTGCGGCGTTCGTCCCGCAGCTTCTCGACATCGCGCTGGAGCTGGCTGACCTGGTCGTTGTTGTCTTTGAGCTTGTCGCGCAGGTCCTTGATTTTCTGGTTTCGTTCGCGGTCATTGGTCGCGGCATTGTTGTTGCCGGTGTTGCGACCCGAGCGATTGTTGCCACCGCGGTTCCCGCGGGCACTGGCCCCCGGGCGGCCCCTGGTGGAACCGCGTTGAGTGTTGTTTCCCTTGTTGCCGGCGTTGTTGAGGCGGTCGATCTGGACCATGATTTGCCGGGATTTGGCTGCCTCGGCCTGCAGGCGGGTGGCTTGTTGGCGCATCCGCTGGGTCAGTTCCTGCACTGCGTCGGCGTGGGGGCCTTCGAGTTGCTTGCGGCGGTCGAGAAGCCGTTGTTCAGCGGAGCGGAGCTGTGCAAGTTGCTCTTCGATCCTGGTGCGGGAGAGGGCGGTTTCGCTGCGGAGTTGTTCGGGGGAGAGCCGGGACCAGGCGAGGAGGCGATCGCGGCGTTGTTCGACGGCGGTGAACCCGCGTTCGAACAGGGGCTGGAGGGGGGCGGGCAAGGTCGCGGCGATCTCGCGCTTGAGCGTTGCGGCAGGGGCGGGCTGGTCGGTCGAGGAGGGGGGACTGGCGGGTGGGGCGGGGTTCGCCGGGGTGGCACAGGCGACGGCGCGGCCGAGCCATTCGGCGAGAGCGCGGGAGAGGGTGGGGCCGGGCCAGTCGGCGTCGGTGTCGGCCAGGGCCTGGGCGAGGTCGCGGCAGGCGTCGGCGGCGTGGGGGGCGTCGGCGGGATCGTGGCGCGAGAGGTGGGCGAACAGGCTGCCGGCGAGAGCGCCGGGGTGGGGGAGGTCGGTGAGGTCGGCGGCGTCGGCGAACTGCTGGTGGGCGGCGGCCCAGTCGCTGCCGGCCAGCGAGATCAGTCCTGAGGCGTAGAGCAGGCGGGGATCATCACTGCAGAGGGCGGAGGCCTGCTGGAGACTGTCGCGGGCCTGCTTGAGTTCGCTGGCTGACGGGGCGCGATCTTTGCGGAGGCCCGCCGACAGGGCCGCGCAGGCGGCGTCGCTGTAGGTTTTACGAGGAGTGGCAGCGAGAGTGCCCGCCGCTCCGGAGTCGGGGGGGAACAGGGCACTGGCGTCCCAGTCGAGTTCCTCGTCGAGGCTCTTCAGCAGCTGTTCGAGGGACTGGGTGGGCTGCGAGGGGGCGTTTTGAGCGACGAGGGGGGGAGCGCTGGAGAGCAGATTCAGGCCGAGAGCGAGCCCCACAACCCCGGCGAAAGCCGAGGAGAGGACCCGGTCTCGAGGAGAGCGAGTGGGGATGCCTGAAGCGGATTGAGAGCGCGGCATGGCGGCAGTCTCTGAGGAAAACCAGCGTAAGGCGCACAGCCCCCCCGAGAGTGCGGTTAGGACCAATTATTCCACCGAGTTGGGGGAAAATCCATCCGTGTTGCGGCGGGCGGCGAGGCGGAAGGGGAGAGGGGGTGGGGTTGGCCCGCCGGCGGTGCAATCTAGAATCAGCAGGTTTTGAAAGAAGTTGGTGGTGAGGTGAGAGCGACGGGGCGGGCGTGGGGACTGGCGGTGTGGCACACAGCCGGGACTTGGATACGGCGTTGAGACTTGGACCGGGTGAGTGAGGCTGCGATGTCGATTCCGTGGACGGGGCTGCTCTCTTGCTGTTCGGCGCCGGTTCATCCTCTGTGGCGGTTGGGGCCGGTGCGGCGGCGGCTGGAGCGGCTGCGCGACCCGGCGCGGCTGGAGCATGGATTGGCGCTGGTGCTGCCCGGGATTGAGGGGCAGAGCCTGGTGAACCACGATGCGGCACTGGGAGTGGCCGATGCGGGGTTTTCTGGGGCGATCGAGATCTTTGACTGGACCAGTGGCCGGTTTGGCGTGGCGCTGCGGCATTTGCTCGATCGGCAGCGGCATGCCCGCGAGGCGGCGCGGTTAGCCGAGCGGATTGTGAGCTATCGGGAACAGCATCCCCACGCGCCGGTGCACCTGTTGGGGCATTCGGGGGGCGGGGCGATGGTGGTGCTGGCGCTGGAGCAGCTGCCGGCGGGGGTGGTGGTGGAGAGTGCCACGCTGCTGCAGGCGGCGGTGGCGCCCACGCGGGATCTGTCGCGGGCGTTGGCCCGCGTGGGGCGGATGATCAACGTCTCATCCCGGCTCGACTGTCTGTTCCTGGGGGTGGGGACGGCGGTGTTTGGCAGCCTGGATGGGCGGCGGGGGGCGTGTGCCGGGCTGGGGGGATTCCGGGTTCCACCGGGGTGCGAGGCGCTGTATTCGGAGAAACTGGTGGAGGCCCGCTGGTCGCCGGGGTGGGTGAAGCACCTGCACCTGGGGGGGCATTTTGGGTGTGTGAACCGGTACTTCGTGGCGGAGCACGTGGTGCCCCTGTGGGCGGGGGCGAAGGGGCGAGCGGTGGGGGCGTTGGAGCCGGCGTTGGAGCCGGCATCGGAGTCAGCGGAAGTGGAGCCGGCAGCGGCGGTGCTGGCTGCAGACGTGATCGCTGCAAGTTTCCTGGCGGTCACCGGCGAGGCGCTGCCAAAGTAAGTCTCTCGCTGTTTCAATTGTGTGAGTCTGCGAGCGGTAGTGGGGTCATTCCCCCCGGTGTGGGTCCTTTAGCATCTCCTCGGAGTGAAGGGCCTCATAGATCGGAGAGAGCGCGGGTGATGGAGCGGAGAGACAGAGCGCGCGGTAGCGCACCGGAGAGCGGAGCCAATACCGTGAGTCCGGATGCAGAAAGCGGGGGTCACGAGGGGCGCGCGAGTGTGATGCGTACCGTTGTGTTTTGATTGAACGTAAGCGATGGGGGTCTCCTACTGGGGCGCCTGGGCCAACGGCAATGCGCCCGGTACAACGCCCGAATTCGACGCATGAGAGCATGGAGATGACTTTTCTCGAGTGCGCAAAGAT
>CAIUHT010000735.1 GCA_903898975.1 uncultured Planctomycetaceae bacterium | reverse complement strand
GTTTGCAGTCGTCCCGCGAGCCTGCAAGAATCTCGTTTGTCCGCTTAATCCCCTTGTGGGCGGGGTGGCTGCTATGATCTGGCCACGATGCTTCTCCTGCCGCGGTCCGCGCGTGTTGCTGAACTGCGTGCGGGCAGGGGGTGTGCTGGTGGCGTGGTTGTTCGAAAAGTTTTCCCCTCGACACTCTCGGCTGTTGTGAGCCCTCCGTTGCCTGCTTCTCTCGACCCGGCTCAACTGCGGTTGGCGACCGATGAATTCGGCCGGCTGACGCTTGAGATGCCCGATGGTGCCCGGCATGTGGGGGTCACCCCCATTCGCGCCTTTCCCACCGCCGACCCCGGCCGGTTCATCGCCTTCTGCGATCCGCAGGGACGGGAGCTGCTGATGCTCGACTCGCTCGATCAGCTTCCCGCCCAGACCCGGGCGATCCTCGAGGCCGAGCTGGCCCGTCGCGAGTTCCAGCCAGTCATCACCCGCATTCTCGAAGCCCGCGCCGGTTCGTCGCAAACCGACTGGCGGGTCGAGACCGAACGGGGCGTCGCCTCGTTCGCCACCACCACCGAAGAACAGGTCCGCGGCGTGGGGGAACACGCCGTGCAGTTCACCGACTCCCACGGCATTCGTTACCGCATTCCCGACGTGCGGGGACTGGATCCCCACAGCCGGAAAGTGCTGCGGCGGTTTCTGTAGATTCGCCCCCGCTCCCGGGACCGCGGACGGCGCCGCTCCCGAGACGCCCGGTCTCGTTCGCCATGCCCCCCGCTCTGCCCCCGCCTGCTGGCTCACGCCCGCCGTGGTCGCCCCCAAGGTGGTTACGCCCGTCGGGACTGCGGTGGCTCTGCTCGCGCGGGCCCTGGCTGCTGGCCCTGGTGGCACTGGCCTGGGGAGGAATGGCCCTGCGTCGTCACCAGCGGCAGCAGGAGAGCGCCGACGAGGTGCCCGACTCGGCCCTCCGCCGACGACTGCTGGTGATTGACGAATGGGTCGACCTGGGGGAAGCGGCGGTCCCCGTGCTGCGGACCAGCCTGCTCTCGCAACAGCCCCGCCGGCAGTCCGACGCCGCGGCGGCCGCCGCCCGCATGGGCCCCACCGCCCAGTCCCTCCGCCCGGAACTGCTCGCCTGTCTCGACTCCGACGACGTCTCGGTCCGCGAACAGGCACTCACCGCGCTGCTCGCCTTGCCCGAGGAGCAGGCCGAACTGCTCCCCCGCCTGGCCCGCCTGCTTCGCGATCCGGCGTTCGCGCTGCGCAGTCTCGCCGCCCGTGGCCTCGACCGGGCCTCCCCGGATGAACTCGAACTGGCACTCGACCGCGTACTCGACCCAGCGGTCGTCCCGGCGCTGGAACAGGGCCCGCCGAAAAACTCGGCGACCGACCTGTTGCGGCTGGCCCGGTGCCGGTTTGAAGCCACGCTCGACAAAGAGACGGAGGCGGCGCTGCGTCGCTGGCTGCGCGATCCCCGGCTGGATGACCTGTTGCGGGCCGAGGCCTTTGAGCTGCTGATTTGGCACGACGCGGTCGAACTCGACGACCTGCTGACGGCACTGGCTCAGCAGGGGCCTGACTTGGGGGGGTTGGCTCTCCGGCAGATCGAGACGTGGGGGCCCCGGGCCGCCGAGGCCGCCCCGCTGCTCGCGCGGCTGCTGCGGGTGGGCTCGCCCGCCACCCAGGCGGCGGGGCTCGAGGCGCTCGGTTGGCTGGGCCCCACCGCCGCGCCCGTTCTGCCCGACATCGAGCGGTACCTGCATGCCGACGTGTGTTTCCACCCCGTCCCCGCCGCCGGGCTGATTCACCAACTGGGGGGCGACACTCCGCGCGCCACGGCGCTGTTGCGGCGACGGTTGCTGAGCGATGTTCCCGGTCCCGACCAACCCGCCGCACTGGCGCGACTCGATCCCGCACAGGCCGAAGAAGTGGTGGGCATCCTGGCGGCCCGTGTCGCCCGGCACGACGCCACGCTGCGGCAACAGCTGTGGCTGCTGAAGGCGTTCGGGCCCGCCGCGCACCCCGCCCTGCCCAG
>CAIUHT010000734.1 GCA_903898975.1 uncultured Planctomycetaceae bacterium | reverse complement strand
TCCCGATGCCCCGGAACTCGCCCCCCACCTGCAACTCTGGCTCCGCGCCGACAGCCTCACGCTCGCCGAGGGCGAGCCTGTTGTCGCCTGGCCCGATCTCAGTGGGCACGGGCGCGATCTGACCATCAGCAAGGGAGTCCGACCCGGTGGCGTGGGGGGGCCCGGCCAGTTTGTCGCTTCGTCCCGCCTGCTGGGGCGCCCCGCCGTCCGCTTCCTCACCACCACGGGCTTCGCCTCGTCTCCCGACAATCCTGTCCCCCTCACCGGTGACGCCCCAGTCACCCTTGTGCTCGTCGTCTCGCTCGCCCGGCACTCCGCCGGTTCAACGCACGACACCGTCCTCTGCGTGGGCGACCCCGGGCCGCCGGGCGATCCCGGCCGCCCTCTCTCGGCACTCATCGAAATCGACCGCACGCAGCAGCACTCGCTCGACTTCGCCGGGGGCTTTGGGCACGACGTCTATCCCGGTCCCGGGTCGTTCGCCCCGCTGTATGACAAGGCGATTGTGCTGACGGTGGTCAAGACCCCCGGCCCCACTCGCCAGACCACCCGCTTCTTCATCAATGGCGCACCGCTCACGAATGCCGCGGGGACGCTGGATGGGCGCGATGCGGAGATTCCCGACTTCCGCCACCGGCGCGACGTGGGGGTCTTCCTGGGGAAGGCGCTCGGCTTTTGCGGACCGATCGAGGGGGATGTGGGCGAAGTGCTCATCTACACCACGGCACTCGCCGACCCTGACCGCCGCGGTGTCGAGCAGCACCTGCTCGAGAAGTACGGGCTGTGGCACCCCCCGTCGCCACGGTTTGCCCGCGCCCCCGAGTTCACCGCGGCCGAGCGGGGGCACTGGGCGTACCAGCCGCTGGCGCCCGTCACGCCTCCGGCGGGCACCGACGCCGGGTGGGTCCGCAATCCGATCGATCAGTTTGTGGGTCGGGCGCAGGCCGACCGCGGCCTGCATCCGCTCCCCGAGGCCGATCGACGCACGCTGCTCCGCCGGCTCACGTTCGATCTCACCGGTCTGCCTCCGACCCCCGCCGAGGTCGACGCCTTCCTCTCCGACACTTCGCCCCACGCCTACGAGCGGGTGGTCGACCGCCTGCTCGAGTCACCCCACTATGGCGAGCATGCGGCTCGCCACTGGCTCGACCTGGTCCGCTACGCCGAGTCGACCGCCAATGACGCCAACGCCGTCATGCGGTTCGCCTGGCGATACCGCAATTACGTGATCGACGCTTTCAATCGCGATCTCCCGTACGACCAGTTCCTCATCGAGCAGCTGGCAGGCGACCTGCTGACCGCCGATCTCCCCCCCGGACCTGCCGGCCAGGCCGAGCGGTTGCGACGCACCATTGCCACCGGCTTCTTAATGGTTGGTCCCAAGGCGCTCGCCGAGACCGACAAGGAACAATCCCGCCTCGACATCGTGGACGACCAGATCGACGTGACCAGCCGGGCCATGCTGGGGCTGACAGTCGCCTGTGCCCGCTGTCACGACCACAAGTTCGACGCGATCCGCGCGAGCGACTATTACGCGCTCGCCGGGGTCTTCCGCAGCACGGAACCGTTCATGGACGAAGTTCGCAACGCGACCATGTGGTGGGAGTACGACCTGCCCGCCGGCGAGGGACAACCGCCGGTCACGGTCATGGCACCGAAGGACTCGGCCCCGAAGAATCTCGCCATCCACCTCCGGGGGAATCGCTTCACGCTGGGTCCGCAGGTCCCCCGGGGCGGTCTGCAGGTCGTCGCCTTCGAGGGAGCCCCGACGGGCGCGGGCATCGATCCCAACCAGGCGACCAGTGGCCGGCTGGAACTGGCCCGCTGGATCGCCCATCCCCGCAATCCGCTCACCCCGCGGGTCCTGGTCAATCGCCTCTGGCAGCAGCACTTTGGACGGGGGCTGGTCGCCACCAGCGACAACTTTGGCACCCGGGGCGAACGCCCCAGCCATCCCGAGCTGCTCGACTGGCTCGCGGGAGAATTCGTCGCTTCGGGCTTCCGGATCAAGTCGCTGCACCGCCTGCTGGTCACCTCGGCCACCTACCGTCAGCAGGCGGTCTCAGACCGCACCGTGCAACCGGCCGATGCCGAGGGACGCTGGCTCGCCGGTCTCCCCCGCCGGCGTCTGTCGGTCGAGCAGTTCCGCGATTCCCTGCTGGCGGTCACCGGTCGACTCGATCTGCGGGCAGGCTCGAACGAGAGTGGCGAATACCTGATCGACAAGGCGGAAGGGATTGGGGCGAAGATCCGTCCGAACCGCGTCGCCGCCGATGATCCGTTCTACACTACCTTCACCAAGCGGACGATCTACCTGCCGGTGGTGCGCAACATGCTCCCCGACGTGCTGGCCCTGTTCGACGCCGCCGACCCCAACTCGGTGACCGCCGTCCGCAACGAAACCACGGTCGCCCCGCAGTCGCTGTTCCTGCTGAACAGCCCACTGGTCCGCGAGTCGAGCCTGGCGTTCGCCCAACACCTGCTGACCGCCACCCCCCCGACGGCTCCTTCAGACGCCCCCGCCAGCCCGCCGGGCGACGACGAAGCGTTGCTGGTTCGCGCCCATCGGCAGGCCCTGGGGCGCGAACCGACGCCCGAAGAACTCGCCGAGGCCCGCGCCTTTCTCGCCGACGCACTCCCCCTCACGGGTCACCCGGCCGCATCCGCCACCGACCGGCGCCTCGCCGCCTGGCAGAGCCTCTGCCAGGCCCTGCTCTGCTCAAACGAGTTTCTGTACCTGGAATGAACGCCATGCCGATCCCTCTCTCCCTGCCGCACTCCGCCCCCTTCTCGCGGCGCGACTGGCTGGCCACCTCGGCGCTCGGATTTGGCCAATTGGCCCTGCAGGCGCTGCTCAGCGAATCGACGCGGGCCGACAACACCGCCGCCTCATCCGCCAACTCGCCACCCGCCCCCCCGGGGTTCAGCGACCCGCTGGCCCCCAAGGCGCCGCATTTCCCAGCCGCGGCCCGGCAGGTCATCTTTCTCTTCATGCACGGCGGGGTGTCGCATGTCGACACCTTCGACCCCAAGCCCAAGCTCACCGAACTGAACGGTCAGCCCCTCCCCATCGCCAAGCCGAAGTTCGAATTCGCCCCCACGGGGAACCTGCTCGCTTCGCCGTGGAAATTCCAGAAGCATGGTCAGTCGGGGCTCGAGATCAGCGAGCTGTTCCCCCAGCTGGCGACGCGGGCCGATGAACTGTGTGTGCTGCGGTCAATGAATGGCGGCGACCAGGTCTCGCATGGCCCGGCCCTGCTCAATATCAACACGGGCAGCGGAGTCTTCGCCCGCCCCTGCCTCGGGGCCTGGACCCTCTACGGACTGGGAAGCGACAACCGCAACCTCCCCGGGTTTCTCAGTCTCAGTCCGTCGCTGTATCACGGCGGGACACAAAACTACGGCTCGGCGTTTCTCCCGGCGAGCTTCCAGGGAACCCGGGTCGGCGATGGTGGCACTCCGTTTCCCCAGGCCCGCCTGTCGGGGCTGGTGCCGGGCGACCTGCCTGACCGCCAGCGGCTGCAGCTGGACCTGCTGGCCCGGCGGAACCGCCGGCACGCCGACGCGGTGGGGGGCGACGCCCGGCTGGAGGCCCGGATCGCCTCCTTCGAGATGGCGTACCGCATGCAGGCGCAGGCCCCCGTGGTGTTCGACCTGGCGCAAGAGACCGCGGGCACGCTCACGCGGTATGGTGTCGATCGCGAGCCGACAGACGAATTCGCGCGGCAATGCCTGCTGGCCCGGCGATGCATCGAGGCGGGCGTCCGGTTTGTGCAGGTCAATTTCAGTTATCCGCGAAACTACTGGGACGCGCACGGCGACTTGCGGAACAACCACACGTCGAATGCGGCGAGGGTCGACCAGCCCATCGCGGCGTTGCTGGGCGACCTTCGTGAGCGGGGCCTGCTCGATTCAACACTGGTGGTCTTCGGCACCGAGTTTGGCCGGACTCCAGCCGCCCAGGGGAGCGATGGTCGCGACCATCATCCGCACGCATTCAGCGTCTGGCTGGCGGGGGGAGGCGTGCGGGGCGGGACCGCGTACGGTCAGACCGACGACTTCGGGTACTACGTGCAGGAGAACAAGGTGACCATGCCCGACTTCCACGCCACGCTGCTGCACCTGCTGGGCCTCGACCACGAACGCCTCACCTACCGCCACGCCGGTCGCGACTACCGCCTCACCGACGTAAGTGGACAGGTCATCGACGCAATCCTGGCCTAGCCCGCCACGCCCGACGACTGACACCTGCCTCCACTCTCCACCCTCCACCCTCCACTCCAAAAATCGTTCAATTCGCGACAAAACGTCCACCACCCCCCTCGGTTCTTCCCCGGCGTTGATTCTGATTCTCAGGCGAACGTGGTAACTTCACGACATTCCGCTGGCAGGTGCCCCAGGGCTGCTGCCTCGGTGGAAACATGACTGGCGTTCCCTCCCTCGCTTGCCGTGGTTGGACCATGACTGCTGATTCGCTCCCTGCTCGTTTGGTCGTCGGCCCGATGCCCTGCCGGAGTGGTGGTGGCCGCGTGGCGGCGCTGTTCGCCCTGCTGGTGGTGGGGGTGGCCCAGTGGGCGGCGTCGTGTCGCGCGGCCGAACCCGAGTGGCGGGTTCCTGCGGGGCTCGAACGGCGGGTCCCGTGGACCAACACGCAGCTGACCGGTCGTCCCGATCCCCCGCTCCCCTGTGTCGCCCGCCAGGTGTTTGGGGCGGTGCCGCTGAAGAATCCGCTGTATCTCATCACCGAACCCGCCGGGGTCCGCGGTTCGCGCGGTGGCCCCGAGCGGTGGCTGGTGGTCGAGCAAAAGGGGCGCGTGCTCGCGTTCCCCAACACCCCCGATGTCCGCGAGAGCAGCCTGTTCATCGAGGTCCCCGATCACGAGACCTACGGACTCACCTTCCACCCCCGCTACGCCGACAACGGCTGGATCTATCTCTTCTGCAACGGCCCGCAGTCCGACCCCAAGCAGCGGTTCAATCGCATTGTCCGCTACCGGGTCCGCGATGAGGCCCCGTTCGACTGCGACCGCGACTCGGCCCAGACCATCATCGAGTGGGAATCGAACGGCCACAACGGCGGCGATCTCGCCTTTGGCCCCGATGGCATGCTCTACATCTCGGCGGGCGACGGTACCACCGATTCCGACACGAATCTCACGGGCCAGAAAATCACCGACCTCGTCTCGGGCATGATCCGCATCGATGTCGAACACCCCGAGCCCGGCCGCCAGTACGCCATCCCCAAGGACAACCCGTTCCTG
>CAIUHT010000733.1 GCA_903898975.1 uncultured Planctomycetaceae bacterium | reverse complement strand
GACAAGACGGTGCGATTCCACACGGCCGACAACGGCAGCAATCTGCGGAACTTTGCAGGCTCGACCGACTTCATGTTCACGGCGGCTGCCTCGGAACGCGAAACGGTCGTGGTGGCGGCTGGCCAGGATGGTGTTGTTCGGGTCTGGAATGGCGCCGACGCCAAGGTCCTGCGGACCTTTGAACCGCCGAAGCCCCCCCAGGAACAGGCGCAGTCCAAGCAGGGGGGCTGACCCCAGGCTCAACCAAGACGCACTGGCAATCTGACAGCGGTTCAGGTTGACTCCTGGAGCCTGCCGGGAATTCGGCGGGCTGTCGCCAAAGTGCTGTGGTCTGTGTCCAGGTCAAAGCGGGCGAACACCCTCTGCGGGGCGTTCGCCCGCTCTCTTTTTCTGGGCGGCGCAGAGGGTCAACGCAACGCAATTCGGGCTGTTCGCATTGCGGCCCCGACTGAGTTCGTGGAATGACGCCGACAGAAGAGATCGCACGCGCGCGATCGTGTTGTTGACGACCGTATTCTCGGCCCCGGGGAGCTTTCATAAAGGGCTGGGCCGCAGGTCGGGCAACAGCCCGCAGGCCGCTTTTACGCCTGTCGCCCCGACAGCAGAGTGCCGCCCGAGCCCCCCATTTGCCTCTCCCCGTTGCCCCTCGGGTGCACGAGGCTTACCATCCAGTTTGTCCGCAGGGACGGTTTGACACCCACATCGAGGTGGGCGGGTCTGGTTTCGGTTCGTCTGTGATGACTGCATGCGTCTGGTCTCCTCGGAGTGTGCTGCGGTTTGGCCGCTCGCTCGGCACGGCGTGCGCTACGGCGCGCGTGGTGACCGATGCCGGCCGCGCGTACCTGAAGCCCCCGCTGCCCCAGTCGGTGCAGTCGGAACTGGCTTGCGAATGGATCGCCGCCCAGTTGGCCGCATGGTTCGAACTGCCAACCTGTGAGTGGGCGGTGCTGCCGGTCGACGCCGAACTTGACCGGATCCCGCTGCCCAATGGTCAGCCAGCCCCGTCGGGCCTCGCCTTCGTCACCCGCGAACTGCCGGGACATCCCTGGGGGGGAGCGGTCGAATCGCTCGAGGCGGCGGAAAACTCCGAGATCGTGACCTCGCTGGTTGTGTTCGACACCTGGCTGCGGAACGTTGGCAGATTCCCGCCGGCCGGGACCTCCGGTCGCCCCGGGTACGATCGGCTGCTGCTGGCAAAAGGTGGCATTCCGGGTGTCGCCCGGCTGGTGCTGCTCGACCAGAGCCAGGCGTTTCGCCCCGCAGGTCAGCCACTGGATACCACTGCCTGCGACCTGTTCCAGTCGCGTGATCCGCAGGTTTACGGTCTGTTTCCAGCGTTCCGTCGGCTGGTGCGGCAAGACGACCTGGCCAAATCGCTCGAGCGGCTGACGCAGTTCCAGCCGCGAACTGCCCGCGACCTGCTGCAGGCACTCCCCCAGGAATGGGGTGTCGCACCCGAGACCTGCCAGGTGTTGGGGCAGTTCCTGGTCGAGCGTGCGGCCTGGCTGGCGGAAACGTTGCCAACCCGGCTGGCTCGCATCTGCTGGCCGGGCAAGCTGTTCGACCCTGATCCGTACATGAAACGACGTTCATAAGTCGCACCAACCCCTCGGTGCCTGCGACCATTCCGCTCCCATTGACCCCTTCCACCGCGGTCCCATGACTCCAGCCCCGCTGCCCGGTTCGTACAGCCTTGTGCAGTTCTGCCCCGACCCGGCCCGGGCCGAAGGGGTGAACCTGGGCGTGGTGCTGTGCTGTCCGGCCCGACATTTTGTGAAGGCGCTGCTGTCTCGAGGGAATCATCGCGCCGCCCGGCTGGTGGGCCGCGATGCCCTCGATGTGACCAGCCTGCAGGCGGCGAAGCGGGCCCTGGAAGAACGGCTGACGAGTGACGCCGAGCAACTCGCCACCCTGGAGGGCTTTCGACAGTTCGCCACGACCCGGGGGAATGCCCTGCAGTTGACCGAGCCCCGACCTGTCCGGGTGTTCGAGCCCGAACTTGACCTGCAGACGCTCTATGCCGATCTCGTGGGAGGAGCCACCCGTGGAGCCCGGGTGAACACGCCGTTGCTCCCGCAACTCGAGACACGGATGGCCCGTCTGGCGGCGGAGGGCAAGGCGGAAATCAACCTGCGGGTGCCGGTGCCGCTTTCGGAACAGACGCTGCGGGTCCGCTATGCCCTGCCGGGGGAGGTCACCCTGCTGATCAAGCCGCAACGCTTTCCCGCCGATGAGGCTCCCGCCATGAAACTGGCGGCGATGCTGGCGATTGATGGTGATCAATTGAGCCGGCACGAGGTGCCGGGGCGGGGGCGGTCCCGCCTGGTT
The DNA here is from genome assembly GCA_903898975.1 of uncultured Planctomycetaceae bacterium. GTDB lineage: Bacteria > Planctomycetota > Planctomycetia > Planctomycetales > Planctomycetaceae > UBA10511. The sequence continues at coordinate 1,172 of CAIUHT010000733.1, read as the reverse complement.
GTCGTTCCGGTGTTCGACCGGGGAGCCCCGGGCGAATACCTGCTGCGGCGGGTCGGTGGACTGCTCACGGCGTACGGAGTCGAGGTTGTTCCCGAGGGGGAGGTGGAGCAGTTTCTGCGGGACCGTGTCCGAGAAGAGCCGCTGTCGGGATGACGAGCGGGAGCCTCCCGACAGATTGCTCATCGAATGTTCGTGCCTGCGGCGTGGCAAGCGGGGTACCTGGTGAGCCCCTGCCGTCCGACGCGGCCAGTCCCGCACGGTGAGAGCGCGCCGAGTTGCACGCTGGACCGAACTGGAGGGCTGAAGCAGGCCCCAAGTCCCGCACGGGCCCGAAGAGATACCAGCGCGAATGAGTTCTCTTCCAACGAACAGCGACTCGGACCCTGTGCGGGGGAGCAGACCAGTGCCTGAATCAACGCCGACGCCGAATCATCAACCACGCGGGCTGCGGATCGCCCGGTGGTGTGCGGCGGTCCCCGCAGCCCTCGGGGTGACTGCGTCCCTTGGCTGGTTGGCCAGCGGGGGACTGATCGCGGAGGTGGGCTGGTTCTATGCCCTGGGACTGCTGGCGATTGGCTTGGGTTGCGTACTGCTGCCTGTCGGGCTGTGGAGCGCGATTCGGGCGTGGTGGCAGGGGGCTCGCCAGACCTCGGTCCTTGTAGCGCTGTTGCTGCTGTTGGCGAACCTGCCCCTGGCGGCTGGCTGCTGGGGACTGGCGAGTTGGGTGCTCGACCTGCATGTGGTGCGGATCTCGAACAACTCAACTCGCGAGATTGGCCCGGTGCGGGTCTGGATCGAAGTCGAGCGACCCTCCCGGAATGTGCTGGAGATCTCCGTGCTCCGTCCCGGGGAATCACTGGTCTGGTCGTTCCATCGAGGGGGCGAAGGGTCGGCAACGTTTCGCGCCCAGGCGGGGGAACGCACCTGGGAAGCCACACCCGAGGAACAGGTGTTCTTGGGCATCGGACAACCAACCGAAGTCCGACTGCTGTTCCTGCCAGATGAGTCGTATCGCTTCGAAGGGGAGCTGGCCCGTCGCTGGTGGTGGATCCACGGACTCTGGCACTGAATCGCCCAGCAGTACGGGACGCGCTACGCTGGTAGCGTGCTGAGCGCCGCCCCTCTGTGTCACGCTGGGCGAGGGCGGATGCCGGAAGCCGGAGGGGCAGTCG
>CAIUHT010000732.1 GCA_903898975.1 uncultured Planctomycetaceae bacterium | reverse complement strand
TGCTGCGGGTCTGGGCCTGGGGCGAAGCAGCCCGCGCGCGGGCGCAGGAGCGGCCTGCAGGGGGGGCGAACGCACCACCCTCCGCAACGCGCCCCGCGGTGCCGCCCACTGAGAATTTGCCAGCCCCCGTCGAGGTCGCCCTGCTCCCCACTGCCGAGCAGCAACTGGCGGCTCGACTGGCCGGGGCTGGTTTAAAGTTGGGCGCACGCTTGCCGAAGTTGGAGCTGTTTGACCGACGAGGTCGCAAGTGGGACTGGACCGCGCGGCACGACAAGTTCCAGGTCTACATCGGCGGCTGTATCACCTGCCAGATCTTTCTCGATCAGGTCGATCCACTGGAACATGTGGCCCGCGAGTTTCGCTCGCGCCCCGTCGAGTTCCACTACGTTCATCCGCGCATCACGCATCCCGACGTCCGGCGACTGACCGAGGCCTACACCCTGAAAGAGCGACTCTGGCTGGGCGCTGTCATGGCGCTTGAGCTGGGAGGGGAGATTCCGTGGTTGATGAGCGGGCCGGGACCAGCCGCGGCTCGCGAGTGGAAAGTTCATCAGCCCAATTTCGAACTGGTGGTGGCCCCGACCGGGGAACTGCTGCGGGCCCGCGAGTGGAGCGACCCAGCCGAGCTGCGGACAGACCTGGCCGAACTGCTCCCCCCGGCCGCCGAGGGAACCCCACCAGCGGGGTTGGAAGGCAAGGACGCGACGGGCGACCCGGGCGAGGCCGCGCCTGGCAAGCGTCCGCAGCGGCGTTCCGATGTGAAAGCGTCGCGGGGCTTCGATCCGGTCCCCCTCGAAAAACCGCTCTATATGCCCCGGTTGAAAGTCGAGCCTGTCGTGTCCGATCCCGAGGGGAAATACCCCCTCAAGCTGCGGGCGGAGGCCCAGCGGCCCCTATTGAAGGGGAAGCCCGGCAAGTGGTTTCTGCGGTTCAATGTCGATCCACTGTACGAATTGACCTGGCCGGCGAACGACGCGGAGCGACGACCCGTGGTGGTGATTGTGGAGAGCGTGGGGGCAACTCCCCGGCGGCTGGCACGCTATGAACTGGCCCCGCCACCCGGCCCCCAGCCGGGGGCCCCGCTGGGCTGGCGAGCCCATCCGCTCGAGTCGCTGGCCGAGGCCCCCGTGGCCCAATCGGCCATCCAGTTGCGACTCACCGCCACCCTGAGTGACGCCCAGGGAGAGCCAGTCGAGATCGAACAGGCTTGGCGCGTTCGCTTCGAAGAGTTGCCCGACTGAGAGATTTTTTGGGTGAGATTTTTTCGGCGGGAATTTTTGGGCGGGCGTTGTGGTCTAAACTCGCGGTGGGAGTTCGCGGGTCTCTCCACCGGACGTCACTTCGCAGGCTATGGCCTCGTGCAGGAGTGCAGGCACGCTGACGTTGGGCACCAAATCATCCGTTGCCCGGTCTCGAGACGCGTTCCATACGGTGATCTGAAGACCGCGGTGACCACTTGCTGCCCAAGCATCGGCAAGGCGTGGCCCGAGGCGACCGGGCGGTGTGCGATTCACCGCTTTCCCACCGCGGGGTGGCGCCGGATCAGTCGACGGGCAGGCCGCGATCGAGGCGGATCTGGCGGACCTGCTGGAGCACCTGGTCGACAATCCGTCCATTTCGGCGGAGGGCCAGGAACTCGAACCAGTAGACCACCAGGTTGATGACGATTGTCAGCAGGGCGATGCCCAGGTGGACCTGAGCGGCGGTGAAGGGGCCGTAGCCCTGGAAGCCGAAGGCACTGGCGGGGTCGGCGGCCGCCCCGTAGCCCCCCGTGGTGATCAGCAGCACCAGGCACAGGGTCAGGCCGGGGTAGAGTCGCATTTTCATATCGCGACTGGTCTGCTGGGCCTCGCTCCCCAGGCGGTACGCATTGCAGGTTTCTTCGAGCCACCGGCCGGTTCCCATGAAGTAGGTGAGCACCAGCGCGTGGACCAGCACGGCGAAGGTGAGCGACCCGACGGCGAAGAGCAGGTGCCGGGTGACCTCCGCCTGGGCCGCCGCGGTGGGAGTCCGGGCGTCCACAATCGACCAGCCCAACCAGAAGGAGTACGAGAGGGCCAGGGCGCTCAGCAGGGCGAGCGACATGAAGATGCGGTTCATGGCGACAGTGGGGGCGGAAACAGGAGCCCGCGTGGGAGTGTCGAAGGGTCGGACGGTCAAGCTCGAGGGCTCAACCGAGTGCCAAACAGTGGGCCAGTGCGTCGGCCCGGGAGTTGCTGCGGTGAGTGGCCCGGAACGCCGTCTGGCAGGCCGCAGGGGCTCGCAGGGTGGCGGGAAGAGATTCTGCGAAAGTATAAGCAGGGAGCAGGGCGGTTCCCATGGGCCCCGTTGCAGCCCGGTCGCCAGTGGGTGGCCGAGGCCGCCGGCTGGCGCTGCCGGGCCGCTCGCG
>CAIUHT010000731.1 GCA_903898975.1 uncultured Planctomycetaceae bacterium | reverse complement strand
CGGCGACACCGCCCAGGTGCACTTCGTCGCCACCCCCGGGGCCAGTCGCGAACAGCGCACCTTCCTCGCCGAACCCGTCACTGCCCGCCCCATCCCCGGTCGGGCCGATGGCAGCCTGGTCCTCTCCTACAGCGTCGGTGGCAGCGAGAACGATCAGTTCTTCCTCCTCCCCGCCGGTCGGGGCCTTCCCCGCCGAATCACCGATGGCAAGTCCCGCCACCTCGGCGGGCCGTTTGACCCCCGTGGCGAACGCATGATCATCCACGGCAACCAGCGCAACCCCCGCGACACCGACCTCTACATCGCCACGCTGGGCGATCGGCCCTCGCTCGAATTGCTGCTCCCCGTTGAGCAGGAACATTGGACCGCGCAAGACTGGTCCCGCGATGGTCGCGAACTGCTGCTCAACAAATACGTCTCCATCACCGAATCTCAGCCGGCCCTGTTCGACATCGCCTCACGCAAGCTGACCCCCCTCACCCTGCCCGATCGGGTCCCCGCAGCCTGCGCCCCCATGAAGTTCGGTGCCGACGGTCGCACCATCTGGATGGCAACCGACACCCGCGGCGAGTTTCGCGAGTTGGCCCGCCTCGATCGCCAGGCGGGAACCTGGGACTGGGTCTCCGCCGACATTCCCTGGGATGTCGCCGAACTCGAACTCGATCGCGCCGGCGGACGCGTCGCCTTCACCACCAACACCGACGGGGCCTCGGCTCTCTATATCATCGAACGCGGACAGCGTCGGCAGTTGCCGCTCCCCTTGGGAACAGTCGCCGGCCTCGAGTTCCATCCCGACGGGCGGCAACTCGGTTTCACGCTCGCCCGACCCGACGCCCCGGCTGACGCCTTCGCCATCGATCTGGCCACCGGTCGGCTCACGCAGTGGACCTTCAGCGAGGCGGGAGGGTTGGATCCCCGGCAGTTCGTCGCCCCCCGGTTGGTCCGCTTCCCCAGTTTCGATGGACGCGAGATCCCCGCCTACTACTTCGCCCCCAAGGGAGCCTCGCCCACCCGCCGCGTCCCCGTCCTCATCAACATCCATGGCGGACCCGAGTCGCAATATCGCCCCAGCTTCCAGGGGACCGACCAGTTCTACTGTCATGAGCTGGGGATCGCCGTTCTCCATCCCAACGTCCGCGGTTCCGCCGGCTATGGCCGCACCTACCTCGGGCTCGACAACGGCCCGCTCCGCGAAGACAGCGTCAAAGACATTGGCGCCCTGCTCGACTGGATCGCCCGTCAGCCCGAACTCGATCCCGAGCGGGTCGCCGTCATGGGTGGCTCGTACGGGGGCTACATGGTGCTGGCCTCTTTGACCCATTACCCCGACCGCCTCCGGGCGGGGGTCGATGTGGTCGGCATTGCCAGTTTTCGCAGTTTCCTCAAGAACACCAGCTCGTATCGGCAGGATCTCCGGCGGGCCGAGTACGGCGACGAACGCGATCCCGCCATGCAGGAGTTCTTTGCCCGCATTGATCCCCTGGCCAATGCCGACCGGATCCGGTCGCGACTGCTGGTCGCCCACGGTCGCAACGACCCCCGGGTCCCCTTCTCCGAGGCCAGCCAGATGGCGGCCCGTGTGCGCGAGCTGGGCCAGCCCGTGTGGACCGTCTACGCCGACAACGAAGGACACGGATTCGCCAAGAAGCCCAACCGCGACTACCTCACCGCCGTGGTCGTGCAGTTCCTCGCTGAAGCGTTTGGTCTTCCCACACCCACCGGTGAACCGACACCCACCGCGAATCCCTGATCCCGCCCCCGTCCGCATCAAACACGCGGTCATCGCGGCACCCCTCCCCACTGCCTGGCCACCAACCAGCGGCGGGTCGTCGGCTCACACACCACCGCCAGCCCTTTCGGCCCGGACCGCGCTCCTGGTTCGCCCCGCCCGACTCAGTCACGACCGGCTCAGTCACGCCCGACTCCGTCGCGACCGACTCCGTCAATCATGGGCTCGGTCGCGCCCGGGCTGGTCTCATCGGCAT
>CAIUHT010000730.1 GCA_903898975.1 uncultured Planctomycetaceae bacterium | reverse complement strand
TGCCGGAATCATCGCCCCGGTCACTGGGCGCCTTGCCTGCCGGTCCCTTTGCCGCCGGTCCGCTTGCCGCAGGGGCCTTGTCCGAGAGCAGCCGGACGTCGCTGTCGTCGGCACTGTCGCCCCCCCCCAGCTTGGGCGCTTGGAGGGCATCGTCCGAGAAGATGAGATCGCTGCTGGAATCGGAGACCACTGGCCCTTCCATCGATTCGCTCGAGTCGAGGCCGAGATCGAAGGCGGAGTCGAGCTGGCGGTTGCGGGCGAAGTTCTCGACATCTTCCTCTTTGAACTTCCAGTTCCCGCGATCGGCGAAGGCCCGGATCTGTCCCTGTTCCCGCAGCCGGTTCAGCTCGGCCTTCTCGACGCCAATCAGGGCCGCTGCTTCCTCGATGGTCAGATATTTCTTCGACATGCCCAAAGTCCTCGAAGCAGCGGCAACGCAGATGACCAGCAGGGGAACAGACACATCCGCCGTCCCCCCGAGGGAACCGGCGGTCTGAGGGACCGAGCCGACAGGAACCACACCCTGTTCCAAGACGCCCTGCGTCAGGGCAGGGGGGAGTCACGGAGGGGCCCGGGCCACCACACCTGGTATTCTCGCCGCCCCCCAGACCTGAAGCAAGGTGGTCCTGCTTGATCGGATCTTCGATCAGGCAGAATTCAACCCCCGTCCGGCTGACCCAGTCTTGCGGGTCGGGGCGATCACGCCGTCGGGCTTCCGTCCCCGTCGGTGTACGAAACCGGCATGATCTTCGTCAGGCCGGTGATTTCCAGCACTTCCAGCACATCTTTCGAGGGGTTGTAGATCTCGACGGCGACATTCTGGCGGCGAATGGATGCCAGCAGCCCCAGCATGCCGCTGGGGATGAGCCGAACCCCCGCGAGGTCGAAGGCCAAGGTCTGGGCGCGATGAGCCTGGATGAGCTGAATCAGCTGATCGCGGCACTTGGTGACATCGACGAGGTCGAGGATTTCCCGTCCCCCGAACCCAACAACCGTAAGGGGCCCGGTCTGATACACATCCAGAGTTTCCTGACGATCGGACATCGCAGCCTCGGTGGGGGGCGAAAACAGAAGAAGATGAACGAAAACGGGGAGGGGCGGGTCGGACACAGCCGCCCCTCGACCAAGGGTTGGACAGGCCACTGCAGCACGAGAGGAGTTTACCGGGTGTCGAGAAGCGGGACCACAATCGCCCCTCGACTTTTCGCTGCAATCGCTGCAATTGGACTGTGCTGCTGGCTGGCGAGACCCGGCCCCCGCCCGACTCAGCCTTTGCTGAACGCTCCGCCGAGGGTGACCTTGAGCTTGCCCGTCGAGCGGTGCCCCTGGGGGGCATTGATCCGAAGCAGCAACCGGCCCGTTTCGCGGGGAGCCAGGTCGAGTCCCTCACCAATCGCAAAGGGCTTGCCCGGCTTGTTATCGGCCCCCACGATCACCCCCATCAGGGCGCCCACGGGAATTCCCCCCGCGATGTCGCGGGTCACATCTTTTTCGGGCAGCCCCGCGGCGTTCATCTGTCCCGCCACTTCGAGCCGGTAGTTGCCCGTGACGGCAAACCGGACCGTCTGCCCCTGGGTGACCGCGACCCCGGAGGGCTCCCAACCAGCGCCGCAGTCGACCTCGAGGGTGGTTTCGTTGGCCTCCATCTTGGCCTGCTGGATCTGGTCGATCTTCTGCTGGATTTCCTTGGCGTTGGGGGCGAGCTGCAGCACTTTCTGCAGCACGGCGACCGCTTTGTCGGGGTGCCCCGCCTCGAAGTAGTCTTCGGCGAGGGCGTCGGCCTCTTTGACGAAACTGGACGTGAGCGAATCGGCGCGCTGATCGAGCGACTTGGTGTTGGGGACCGGCTTGGACCGGAGCGACTTGGTGTTCTTGCGCCCCGCCGGACCCCGCG
>CAIUHT010000729.1 GCA_903898975.1 uncultured Planctomycetaceae bacterium | reverse complement strand
GCCTTCACCCCCGGGAAAGACCACCCGATGCTGAATCGCGAACTCGTGGGGCGCGATCCCGCGATCATCGCCGGGCTCATCGGTGTGCAGGTTCCCCCGGGAACCCAGATTCTCTACGCCGAAACCGACGAGTCGAACCCGTTTGTCTCGCAGGAACAGATGATGCCGGTCCTCCCCATCGTCCGCGTCCGCGATTTCCGCCACGGGGTCGAACTCGCGAAGAAGCACGAGCATGGCTACCGCCACACGGCGATCATCCACAGTCGCAACGTTCGGCACATGACCATCATGGGCCGCGAACTGGACACCACGCTGTTCGTCAAGAACGGACCGTGCATGGCGGGGCTGGGGTTGGGAGGCGAGGGCTATCTCTCGTACAGCATCGCCACCCCGACTGGCGAAGGGGTCACCACCCCGCTGACCTTCACCCGCCAGCGCCGCTGCGTGCTCGTGGACGATCTGCACATCCTGTAACCGCCCACCGGGGCGACCTCCATTCGCCCATTCGGCCATAGGCACGCTGTCACTCGGTCAACTTCTTCTCTCACTCTCGCCGGCATGCAACTCGGTCAGGTCATCGGGCGGGCGACCGCCACCATCAAGCACCCCACCCTCACCGGGTGGCGGTTGCTGATCGTCCAGCCGCTGGATGCGGCGGGCGTTCCCGAGGGTGACCCCCAGGTGACCATCGACCCGCTCGGCAGCCGACTGGGTGACACCGTGATCATGACCGCCGACGGGGCCGCCATCCGCGACCTCACCGGCAAAGCCAACACCCCACTTCGCTGGGCCATCATCGGATTGCCCGACTCATGAATTCCGACGCGGTCCTTGTGGACGAAATCGTGCGGCAAGTGCTGCGGCAGCTGAATGGACTGCCCAGCGACACCCCCGCACGTCCGGCCCACATCCCAGCGGCTCCCGCTCCGGCAGCGAGCACGACCCCTGCCTCGAGCAGTCCCACCGCGACGGCGGAGTCGGCCGAGTCGCCGTTCCCCCCTCGACAGGATCCCGGGGAAATTGGAATGGGCAGTGGCTCCGCCGGTCGCCTGCTCGCGCCGCCGACTCACTTCAGTGCCGCCGCCGAACTGCTGATTGGCCCCGTCGTCACCGAGACCCCCGCAGTGACGGCTGTGGTCGCGGCCGCGGTGGCGGCCCCCGCGTCTGCCCCGGCAGTCGCCGCGGTCCCTGTCCCCGTTCCTGTGGTGGCCCCTGCCGTGGCCACCCCTGCCGTGGCCACCCCTGCCGTGGCCACCCCTGCCGTGGCCACCCCTGCCGTGGTCGCCCCTCGGGCGCCGCTAGCCGCGAGCAACGAGGTCCGCATCAGCGAGCGGGTCATCACGGGGGAATTGCTTCGCCGCCTGGCGGTTGGAGCGGTGGTCCAGGTTTCCCCCAAGGCACTGCTCACCCCCTCGGCTCGCGACGCTGTCGCCAGCCTCAAGTTGCAGGTTGTCCGCGAATCGGCCGCCGGCCCTACGACTGCTGGCCGACAGACCAGTTGGCTGGTCCTCTCGGCTCAGCCGGGCACTGCGCTCGATTCGGCCCTTCCCGGCTGGAAGACCGCCGGGGGCCGGGTCGAACTCCGCCGGACCGCGACTCCCGCCGAAACTGCCGAGCAGGCGATCGGCGCACTTTGCCGGGGGGAGGCCCAGGGGGTCTTGGTGCTCTCTCCCGAACCCGAGTGGATCGCCTGCCTGGCGAATCGCAATGACCGGGTGCGGGGGGCAAGTGTCGCGACCGCAGCGGCCTTGAGTCGACTGTCGGCCGGGTTGAAATTCAACCTGCTCGCGGTTGACGGACGCGGGCTGACGGCGGCCGACTGGAACGCGGTCTGGCCAGCGCTCGCCGGGGCCGCCGGGGGGGCGTCATGAGAATTGGTGACGTCATCGGCAAGGTCACGTTGTCGCGATGTCATCCTTCGCTGGTGGGGGCGACGTGGCTGGTGGTCACGCCGCTGTCGGCTGCCGGCTTGCGGGGTGATGAGAGTGGCCGGGGCGAACCGCTGGTGGTTTACGACGAACGGGGGGCCGGTCCCGGATCGCGGATTACGTTCAGCGAGGGAGGGGAAGCAGCCGCTCCCTTCAGCCCCAACCCGAAACCGGTCGATGCCTACAACGCCGCCCTGCTCGATCACTGGGAGGTGAGCTGACGGGTCTCCCCGCTCTGCCAGTCTCCTCCACGTCACCCGTTCAGTCGTACAGCCTGCCGGTCAGCGATCCAGTCCGTCAGGCAGCCGGTCCGTCAGCCAGTCAGGCCCGAAGCCAGCAGTTTCGTCAGTCAGCCAGTCTCTGCGGTCGACCGTGACCGCCGCACTTTCTCCTGCCAGCACCTCTTCATTCAGCACACTCCTTACGGCCTGCCCAGACGTCTGTGTTGGGGCACCATGTTCTTTACGGAAGCGAGAGCCAGCCATGGCCAATCAGTGGAACTCGGGAATCAACGACCGCAAGATCAAGGAGCAGATCTGCGAGATCGGACGTCGCGTTTACAACAAGGGGTTCGCCGCCGCGAACGACGGGAACATCTCGTACCGCGTGGGTGATAACGAGGTCCTCTGCTCGCCCACCATGATCTGCAAGGGGTTCATGACCCCCGATGACATCTGTGCTGTCGATCTCGATGGCAAGCAGCTCGCGGGCAAGCGGAAACGCACCAGCGAAATCCTGCTGCACCTGGCCATCATGAAAGCCCGCCCCGACATCCGCGCTGTCGTCCACTGCCATCCCCCCCACGCCACCGCCTTCGGCATCGCCCGCGAGCCGATTCCCCAGTGTGTTCTCCCCGAGATCGAGGTCTTTCTCGGCGAGATTCCGTTCGCTCCCTACGAGACCCCGGGCGGACTCCCGTTCGCCGAAACCGTGCTCCCGTTCCTTAAGCCGGGGACCAACTGCATCATCCTGACCAACCACGGGACGGTCAGCTTCGGCAAGGAACTGGAAGAGGCGTACTGGAAGACCGAGATTGTCGATTCGTACTGCCGGATGCTGATCCTGGCCCGTCAGATTGGCGGCATCAGCTACCTCAACGAGCAGAAGTCCCGCGAACTGCTCGACCTCAAGCGCAAGCTGGGCTTTGACGATCCCCGCTTCCACGTTGAAAACTGCGACCTCTGCGGCAACACCGCCTTCCGCGATGGCTACCGCGAGAATCTCCCGCAGCCCAAGGCGTTTGAAGCCCCCCCGCAATACCCTGGCTATCTGCAGGCCCCCGCGACCACGGCGGGGGTGGCCGCCGCGGCCTCCTCGGCGGTCCAGTCGCTGGGAACCATTCCCGCCGGGGCCGACCTCGAACTGCTGGTCCGCGCCATCACCGAGCAGGTGCTGGCCGCGATGGGTCAGAAGTAACCCGCGGTCACCAGCGGCAACGTAGCGCGATTCGACAGACTCGACCGGGCCCCTGCGGCACCGGGCTTTTCCACAGAGACCTCGGCGGACACTTTCAGGAGACGGGTGATGAAGGTCAGCATCATTGGTGGCGGCGGGCTGGTCGGGTCGTGCGCGGGCTTCGCCCTGCAGGCGGGGAAGATTGTCCGCGAGATTGTCCTCGTCGACGTGAACCAGGAACTCTGCGAAGGCCAGGCGCTCGACCTGCTGCACGGGGCCAGCCTGCTGGCGGACCAGAAAATCTACGCCGCGGGAACCCAGGCGTGTGCCGACAGCGACTGCGTGGTGATCACCGCCGGCCTGCGACGCAAGCCCGACGAAAGTCGGCTCGACCTCATTAACCGCAACGTGGCGCTGTTTCGCGGGATCCTGACCGACCTCAAGAAGCATGGGCTGCGGAAAGACGCGCTGGTGTTTGTCGTGTCGAACCCGGTGGACGTGCTGACCTACCTGGCGATCCGCGAACTGGGGCTGCCTCCCGCGCAGGTGATTGGGCTGGGGACCGTCCTTGACACGACCCGGCTTCGCAGCATGCTGGCCGCCCGACTGAATGTGCCCCCGACCCAGGTCCAGGTCACCATCTTCGGCGAGCACGGCGACAGCATGGTGCCGATCTGGTCGAATGCCCAGATCGCGGGGTTGCCCTTGGATAAGTACCCCGGCGTCACGGGAACGCTGATCGCCGAGGTCGAGAAGAAGACGCGCGGCAGTGGTGCCGAGGTGATCAAGAAAAAGGGGGGAGCGGGGTTCGCGGTCGGGGTGTCGATTGCCGACGTGGTGCACGCTATTGCTCTCGACCAGCACCGGATTCTCCCGGTCTCGTCGCTGCAGTCGGGAGCCTATGGGCTCCGCGATGTCGCGATCTCGGTCCCGACGGTTATCGGGCGGAAGGGCGTGGTCGGAGTGGTCGAGGTCGAGCTCTGGCCGCGGGAAAAAATCGCCCTGCAGAAGTCGGGCGAGGTGCTGAAAGAGACGATCGCGAAGGTGCTGTAAGTCTCAGGCAGTCGCCGCGGTGATGTTCGCCGCAGGCAGACTTCCGGATGACATGGCACCAGACGCACGAAGTGTTCGGCGAGACCATTTGTCTTGCCTGCGCCACAGACAATCCCCACAGGATTGGACCTTGGGGGGGCGTGAACCCGGGGGATGCACCCGCGTTGGAGACTCCCGGCGAGGAGATTCAGCCCCCGCGGGGATTGTCCTCGAGGCACTTCATCGCGTTAGGCAGAGCGAGGGCGGAGTGAGGTGCCTCCACCTCATCCCAAGAGCGCCTCAATGCGGCCCGCGACTTCGTCTACCGATAGACCTTCAACAAAAAACTGCTTGCGGCGTTGAGACGCTCCCGCCGTCAGCTGGACCTGGCTGCGGCGTACTCCCAGTGTCCGAGCCACGAGGTCGATGAGCGCCGTATTCGCCGCCCCATCCTCGGGTGGGGCTGTGACCGCCAGCTTCAGGCAGCCGTCGTGTTCCCCCACGCATTTCTCCTGGCGGGCTCCCGGTTGCGCGTACACGGGCAGCATCACCCCCGACGCACCCTTGCCCCCACCGGTGACCGCCCGCAGTGCGATCACGCGAAGACCTCGCTCACCACCTGCCCCTCGTTCACTGTCGGCCGCTCGGGCCGTCCCTGGTGTGGGTAGATCAGTCGCGTATGGTCCAGCCCCATCAGCTCCAGGATCGTC
>CAIUHT010000728.1 GCA_903898975.1 uncultured Planctomycetaceae bacterium | reverse complement strand
TGTCCCAAGTGTTGCTGCCGAAATTCACTGGCGGCCTGATTGGGGTATTTTGAGCGGCCACGATGCCTGCCTGAACGTCGTTGGTGGCTGCTGCAGCCAGAGCAACGGCTCCACTCGCCAGTGCGAGTTTGTGGGTCAGCCTGGTGCCTGTGGATTGTGTTTGGGTCGTCATCGAATCATGGCTCCTGAATAAGGAAGGACCACCCGGCGTGAGGGGTGAGTTTCTGGCAGTGGTGACTCGAGTGACTGCCAGGGGGTGCGTCGTAAGCCGGGCGAGACAGATGCAGTGAGCCCGCCGGTGGCCGACGACCAACGTTCGACAGGCAAATCTGCAGCGATGCGTCTCTCCGAGCGTGTGTGCGGGTGGCGTCGAGGTCACTCCTGAGAGCCAAATCGCGGGGTGCGATGGTCGGGAAGGGACTGGAACACGCCACCAGACACAGGGAGAGAAACAGCGCCCTCTACTCTTCTAGAACCCGTTTCTCCAAAATGTGTCACCCGGAATTCGGGGTAGGGCACTGGCGAGGCGGAATTCCCCCCCCGGTGCTGCCGCTAGAATCGTTACAATCGGTAAGGTGCGTGCGCTTTGCATAGCGATTTGATTGTTGTGTTCAGCGATTTGGTGTTTATCAACACGTTAAGAGACGCCTGTATCCCATACCCATGGGACATCTGGCGGCGAATGGGAGAGGTGTGTTTTGGAACGGGCGGGACTCGTGGGAGCGACGGAGGGTGGATGATTGTTCCCCCACCCCCGGCCCCTCCCCCGCGATGGAGTCTTGTTCGCTTGGCGGGGCGGGTCTCGCGGGAGAGGGGAGACGATGGCTTCGATTTGTGAGGCCGGGCTGGGGAGCGCGTGGTTGATGATGCGGGATGCCGCCGGGGGACGTCGATTTGTGCGGGAAATTGGCCGTTTGGATTGAGGGTGGGTTCTGACCGCATGGCAAGACGGCGGAAGCGCCGTGCTCCAAGTTGGGGTCGCCCGCCGGGGTGGTGGAGTGTCGTTGGGAATTTCGGTGGGATACGCTGGGATTGGTTGTGGTTCCCCCTCCTGGTTGCTGGCGTTGTATGTCTTCTGCTGACTCTTCCGTTGTTTGTTCCCGGGCTCTGAAGGAATGGGCTGTGCAGTGCCTGGCGCTGGGGTTGGGGCGGCAGGCGGTGATTCTGCGGAAGGGGGGGCTGCGCGAAGGGGTGGAGGGGTTTACTGTCAGCGACCGCGACTTCTGGCTGTATCCGACCGGCTTTCATCAGTCGCCCGCACAACTGGTGCCCGAGGCGGTCGACCTGGCCGCAGCGGTCGCCGCTGAGGTCCCGCCCGCTGGTCAGGTCCCCCTGCGGTGGCATGCCCGCGTGGTTCGCACCTGGCGGCTGACCACGCTGGACCAGGCGCTGCGGGTTCAGCCGTGGCAGATACTGTCGGCGGACACCGTCGCCGCGCGGTTCAACTATCGCCAGCCCGGCTTGTGGGCGCTGCTGCTGCAGATCGAGCCGCGCGCCGAGGTGGCGTGGATCAGCGAGTCGGCCACCATGCGGGGATGCCATAGCTGGGTCGAACTCGAGACGCCGCTGAGCGCTCCGTTGGGAGCCCCGGTCGTGGCCGCAGCGCAACTCAGCGAACTCGCCGAGAGCCTCGATCGCGTGATCTCCAACTGCCCCGACTGAACCTCGACCAAAAGCTGCCTTCGGTCGTTTTCGATAGACCCCGGTGGGCGAGTGTCGGTTGCCTGCTGCGAAAGTTCGTCGCCACTGCGGGTATGGGTGCTGATGTGGCGGTTGTGAATGCTGCGGTTGTGAATGCTGCCAGCGTGAATGGTGCCAGCGTGGAGGGTGAGGCCGGAGCTGTGTTCGAGTTGGCTGCTGCCGCCCGTGAATTGGTCTTGGCCACGGCTGGCACTGTGATTCTTTCCACCTGCCCGCGCGGGTGCGTGATGTGGGCGGGAGGGGGTAGTCGCTTGAAGGGGGCGGAGTGAGGGGGGAGAATCCGCCGCGGGATGGCCTCGCATTGGGCCGAGGCACCCGAGGATTCCCCTCCCCGGACAGCGGCATGGCATGGAACAGCGCGCACATTGCGGCGGGAACGCGGCACCTGCGACGGGTCGATCCGATCTTGAGAGAGGTGATTGATCGCGTTGGCCCCTGCACGTTGAAGCCGCACCGGAATCGCTTCGAGATGCTGGTCTGGTCGATCGTGTCGCAGCAGATCTCTTCGAAGGCGGCGCGGTCGATCAAGGACCGGCTGCTGGCACATGTGGCTCCACAGCGAATCGTCCCGGCGGTGCTGGCGGGAGTGAGTGACCCCGAACTGCGGCAGTTGGGCATCTCGCCGCAGAAGCTGCGGGCCATTCGCGATCTGACGGAGCGGGCGCTGCGGAAGGAGCCGTGCCTGGCCAGTCTGCATCGGTACGATGACGCCGAGGTGATTGAGCGGCTGGTGGAGGTGCGGGGGATTGGGGTGTGGACGGCGCAGATGTTCCTGATGTTTTCCCTGGGGCGACCGGATGTGTTGCCGTGGGGCGACCTGGGGATCCGCACAGCGATTCAGCGGCTGTATGATCTGCCCGCGTTGCCCGACCGGGGGGAGTGCGAGCGGGTGGCGGTCGCCTGGCGACCTCATGCCACGCTGGCCAGCTGGTACTGCTGGCGGAGCCTGGAGTGAGCGGGTGGAGTGAGCGGGTGGAGGGTGGAGGGTGGAGGGTGGAG
>CAIUHT010000727.1 GCA_903898975.1 uncultured Planctomycetaceae bacterium | reverse complement strand
GTCAGCACCGGAACGCGGGCCTCAATCCAGCCCGGTTCCACAAATTTGACCAGCAGCCACCGCAAGATCCGGTCGGCGGCAGCCAGTTGCGCTGCATCGAGTCCCGCCTTCACGCCAGGCGAATTTTCGCTGCCTGCGGCGCGAGCCTGCGGCCGCGCTGATGAGGCGGCGGCGAGCTCGTGGGGGCCCGCCGGGGGAACCGCTGGGCTGGCGGTCGCGGGCGAGGGGACTGCTTCGAGTCCCTCCCAGGTCCACGTCACCGGCAGCTTCGCCTGCTGGGCCTGGTCTTGAAAGCGTTCCTGCAGGCGGCGCGTCCAGACCATGCCGAACAGTTCGTGGAATTCGGCGAGCAGACGCTGCCAGCGTTCGGTCATCGCCTCGGTTGAGCCTGTGCTTTCTGCGGGATTCGTCGCCGGAGCGAGCGGTTTTCGCGGTGGCCGCGGCAGTGCGAGAGCGGCGACGCCAAGGCACACAGCGGCGAAGGCGCGGATTGCCGCAGGAGAGGCTCCCGCGGGGCGAAAGGCGGGGCACACGCTGCAGACCACCAGCAGCCAGCCCGCCATAAAGGCCAGGGCCGAGGCGGTTTTGCGGGTCCCCAGGTAATTGCCGGCTCCCATCAGCAAGACCAGCCCGTAGGCCAGGACCATCGGCTCCTCCAGCTGCCATTGCTCGACGCGCGAGCCGCGGAGGGCCGGGACCGCGATCGGCCAGGAAAAGACCGCCAGCAGCGGCAGCACGACAAACAGGTTCCAGACGCGGGCGGTGGGCCAGCGGGCCCCCAGCACGGCAATGCCCGGGGCCAGGGCCAGGACAGCCGCGGCATACCACGCCATCTGCGCAGGCCCCTCCCGCACCGTCAGCCAGTGATCGACGGGGAGCACCAGCAAAGTCGCCAGCCACGCCAGTCCCAGCCAGGGCCAGGCGGGGTGCAAAGCGGTCTGTTGGAAGCTGGATCTCAGTCGCCAGAGGCGGGGGGCGAGGGTCAGCAGCGTCACCATCGCCACAATCGGAACAGTCGTCAGCATGGGGGGGTGACCGGGGTGGGGGGCAGGGACGCCGCGCGGTGGTGGCGGGGGATGAGGATGGGCCCAATCTGGGGCTCGACCCTGCGGGCTGGTAAAGGTTTGCGAGATGTAGTCATTCACCACCCCCGTTCCGGATGGCAAGGTCGGCACAACCGGTCCGTGGTCGGAGACAACCCCGGAAGAAAGGGCTTTCACATGATGGCCCAACGCCCCTCAGGACGAAACTTCTGGTGTGAGTTTCAGACAGTAACAAATCGAAACAACCTTCCGCCCTGCAACTGGTTGTTGCGGTTGTTACCTGGCCTGAGACTTTCGGGTTCGCCACAGTCTCCGTTCCAGATGTTCCTTTCCAGGAGTAGTACCAGACATGAAGTGGACTTCCTTCTCGGTCGCCGTTCTGTTCGTGTGTGCGGGCGTTTCTGAAGCGTTCGCCAGCCACGGCTGTGCGGCTCCTTCGGCCCCCAGCTGCTGTGCCCCGGCTCCTTCGTACGGTGCCTCGGCTCCCGGCTGCTGCCAGCGAGTGAAGTGCAAGAAAGTTCGGACCAAGTGCTGCAAGCAGCGCTGCCACCGTGACCGGTGCAACACCGGCTGCGGGCTGAGCGGGCTGTTCAAGAAGTGCGGGCTGGGATGCGGATCGGGCTGCGGCTCGACCTGTGCCCCCGCCGCTCACAACGGGTGTGCCCCCGCGAGCTGCGCGGCTCCCGCCGTGATGGCTGCGTGTGCTCCCGCCGCGATTGACCCGAACTGCGCCGCTCCCGCCGGTGCTTGCGGAAACAACGGCCTGGTGAATGGCCTCGGCAACGGCTGTGCCCCCGCTGTGGCCGCCACCTGCGCCGCTCCGGCTGCGGTTGGCTGTGCCCCGATGGTGGCCGCTTGTGCCCCCGCCGCGACCGCTGCCGCCTGTGCTCCCTCGGCTGGTGCCATCGGCCCCATCGCCGGCCCGCACTGTGCCGCCCCGGTTGACCCCAGCTGCTGTGCCCCCCGTGGCGCTTCGGCCTGCAACTAACTCTCCCGGCCACGCCGTGTGGCCTGATGAGTTGAGTGCTAAGTGACCTGCAACCCCCGGCTGCCTTCCAAGGCAGACCGGGGGTTGTTCTTTTTGTGCCCCGCTGTTTCCCAAAAAGCTTTCAAACAATCGCCGCTGGAATCTCACGAAGCCCAAATGTCGAACGGCCTGAACCGTTGCCTGGGCCGCGGGAAGAATTGCTCGCCGCATTCGCCCGGTTCGTCGCTGACGCTGTTGCCGGGTTGTAGCCCCCGCGGGCTTCCCACCAAGCCAAAGCTTCTCACTCATCTGCCATCCGTCCCGCGGACCGGCAGTTTCGAGGCGGCTCCCGCGACTTCGCGCACGTACCTCGGGACCCCGTAACCGGGCAGCACCCGCGCTAGCTCCTCCAGCAGGGCCAACCCGCGATCGGGGTCAACTTCAAAATGAGCCGTCCCCAGCACGCGATCGAGTTGGTGCAGATAATAGGGAAGCACCCCCAGGCGGATCAGCCGGCGTGATAGTTCGGCCAGCACCGGGGCCGAATCATTCACCCCGGCGAGAAGCACCGACTGATTGAGCACCGTCAGC
>CAIUHT010000726.1 GCA_903898975.1 uncultured Planctomycetaceae bacterium | reverse complement strand
TCTCCCCGGTGTGGCCAACGCCCCCTCTTCGAGGTTCAGCAGGCGACCCCACAGGCTGAAGACCGGGTCGTCGGGCACGGCTCGGGCGGCGACATACCGCCGCCACCGCGCCACGACCGGTGGCCGCAGATCTTCCGGGGCCAGCGACAAAAAGAAAATCGCCGTCTCCAGCGGATCGGGGGGCGTTGTCGCCACCCGCACCAGGTAATCCCCCACCCGGGCCCGCGCCGTCTCCAGCAGCAGCTTGTACTGACTGTCCAGGAACTCCCGCACTCCCTGCTGCTTCCCCGCCAGCTCGGCTTCGAACTCGCTCACGCCCGGCTGGCCCTCTTCACCCCCAATGCGGGGCAACTCGAGCGGGACTTCACTGCTGGCGAAGACCCCGTACAGCCCGTAGTAGTCGGCCTGCGTGATCGCGTCGTACTTGTGGTCGTGGCAGCGCGCACAGGCCACCGTCAGCCCCAGCAGTCCCCGCGTCACCGTGTCGATGCGGTCGTCGATCACGTCGTGAATGTTGTTGTCAAACATCCGCCCCAGCGTCAGGAAGCCCAGCGCTCCCAGTCGCCACGGCTCGACCGCCGGCTGCAACTGGTCGGCCGCCAGCTGTTCATGCACAAACCGATCAAACGGCAGATCCTCATTGAAGGCCCGCACCACGTAATCGCGGTAGGTGTAGGCGTACGGGCGAATCCGGTTGTCGCCGTACATAAGCACACCGTCCTTGGTGTCGGCATAGCGGGCCACGTCGAGCCAGTGCCGGGCCCAGCGCTCTCCGTATTGGGGCGACGCCAGCAGGCGATCGACCACGCGGGTCCACGCTTCGGGACTGTCGTCGGCGAGGAAGTCGGCCAGTTCCCCCGCCGTCGGGGGGAGCCCGGTCAGCACAAAGGTGACTCGGCGCAACAGCGTCGGCTTGTCGGCCTCTGGGGCAAGACTCAACCCCGCCCGCTGCAATCCTCCCTGCACCAGCCGGTCGAGGGGTGACAGGTCGGACCGCGGGTCCGCCCCCACCGGTTGAGTCGGCACTGGTGCCACCACCGGCTGCAACGACCACCAGCTGCGGGCCTGCTGGAAATCGAACCCCGTGGTCGCCTGGCCGGTCACCGGACGCTCGGGGGCCTGGGCGCCGCGTTCAATCCAGCGGGTCAGATCGGCGATCTGGCTCTCGGTCAACGGCGGCCCCTCGGGAGGCATGGCGGGCCCCAGTCGCCGGACTGCGGTCAGCAGCAGGCTCTTCGCGGGCATGCCCGGCACCACGGCGGGCCCACTCGTCCCCCCCGTCAGCCATCCCGTCGGCAGATCGAGGCGGAGCCCCGCCTTTGGGCTGGTCGTCTTCCCCGAGTGACACGCCCCGCACCGCTCGGCCAACAGCGGACGGATTTTCGATTCATAGAATTCGACTTCTTCTGGCGCCGTCTCGGCCGCCTGAACGACGCCCCACGACAACAGCCCTGGCAACCCCAGCAGCAGTGCGAACACTCCCTGGAATGCAGTTCGCCAGAACCAGCGACGCCCGCCACCGGTCGGCAGAAAAACTGGGGGCGTCTCACCCTGATCCCTGTTGGCTGGGGGGACTGCAGTGCCACGGCAGCCGGAGACCTGAAGACGCGAGCCCCGAGTTAGAGAGCGGACAGCAGAGCGGAGGCAAGGCATGGCGAGCGGACCAGTCTGGGAGACAGCCACAGGAGGGGAGCCGAGGGGGGGAAGAGTCATCTTCGCACCCCACCGCCAACGGTGCAACGACCGCCAGCGCCCTGGGCGACCCGCTCGGCCGCTGCCTGTCGCCACACGACCAATACAACGCAGGCAATCACGCCCCAATGGCTGATGAACGGATCCGTTCGGGTCGTCGCAGGGAGGGGGCGACCGCCTGGCGAGATTGGGCGCAGTGCACAGCCCGGGACGAGCGCATTGCCACTGGCCACGGTGGCGAGCAACAACGCTCACGATGGGCCACGTTCGCCATACCCGCACACGAGGGGGCCAGGAGGCGTCCAAAATACCGCGGCAAGAGCGTCCGGAAAGTGCGGGCTCGGCACCGCTCCTGTCAAATGACGGGGAGCGGGTTCTGTCAGCCGTGCCAATTCGGGCAGCGCAGTCGCACCACGGCTGGCGCGGCGACACACGTTCGCAGTCGCGTTTGGTGACACCCAAACTGGCGACTCACCAACAGGCGCCCGCCGCAGGCGAAACAAGTCGCCACTTGGCCCCAACCGGCAGATCCGGTTGGGGGTTGAGATCCAGTGCGAACCGCAGGGGTTCTGCGTTCAGCGACGCCGGCGTCCACCGCCGCGGGGTCCGCGCGAGCCGTCCCCGCCGCCACCTCCGCCGCCACTGCGTCCGGGGCCGCCGCGCTGGGGTGGGCCTTCCACTCGCAGCAGGCAGGCAATCGCCTCTTCCCAGGTCGGAATGTCGCTGTAGTCCATCGGTGGTTCGGCGACCTCTTCTTCCGCCTCGTCCGAGCTATCGCCGAAGCCCACGCGATCTTCAATCGACTCGAAGTCGGCTTCGCCCCAGTCCTCGGCACGGTGAGTGCTCCGCCGCCGATCCCGGCGACCTCGGAACCCCCGTCGGCCTTCGCCCGACGAACCCTCGTCTTCGCCACCCGCTCCCCCCGGGCTCACCGATTCGCCCGCAGGCTGGTCGGCTTCGACACGCCGCTCGGGACGACGGAAATCTCCCCGGCCCCCTTCGCTGCGGCCACCTTCGCCCCGGCCACCTTCGCCCCGCCCACCTTCGCTGCGACCACGGTCGCCACGCGGGCCTTCGCTGCGGGCCACCTCGCTCCGCGATCCCTCACCCCGTGGGGCATCGCCCCGGCGCGGTCCGCGACGCTCCCCTTCGGGCCAGTCCCCTTCACGCCGACCTTCTTCACGTCGGCCCTCTTCACGTCGGCCTTCCTCCCGGCGGCCTTCCTCCCGGCGCTCGCCGCGAGGCGGGCGACGTTCGTCCCCACGCGCTGCCGGAGTGCGGGCCGGGGGAACGTCGGGCAGACTCTCTTCCGAATCGTCCCAATCGCTGCCGGGAACCGCCGTGGCTCGCACGTCGCCACGACCACGGTCGGCGACCGGTGCAGACGGTCCCCGCGTGTCGAAATCGTCGCTGTCATCGGCATCACCCGACACGCTGGCCGCTCCCTCGGCTCCGCGGGGCTTCCGCCGGCGCCGCCGACGGCGCCGCCGCTCACCCTCATCCGCCGACCGGGCTTCGCCTCCCGAGGCTGCACCAGAAGCTCCCTCCGACGCCCCCAGGCTGGTCCCGCCAACGGGCAAGTCGAAGGCCTCTTCGTCCTCGTCTCCCGTGTCCCGCGCAGGTGCCGTCCGCTCGGCGCGAAGAGGCTCACCACGCGGTGGCTCGGACCGACTGCGGTCCGGTCGCCCCCGGTCGCCCCGAGAGCGATCGTCACGCGGACGATCTT
>CAIUHT010000725.1 GCA_903898975.1 uncultured Planctomycetaceae bacterium | reverse complement strand
TTACTTCTGCGAATAAGTATACATTAACAGCTAATCAAGGATTTATTTATCGCTGTCTGACAGCTACATCAACTTTAACTCTTGCTTCTACAACTGCTAAAACAGTAACCATTACACCAACTACTGATGTTTGTACTTCAGGTGGCGGTGGCGGTGGCGGCGGCGGCGGTGGCGGCGGGGGCGGCGGCGGCACCACAATCATGGCTCGCACCAGCCGGGTCGCCTTCGCTCGCACTGTCTCCAGTCCCGTCACCAGCGGCTCTACGTGCTCGTCGCTCGCCAGCAGCTGCCGCAACGCCCCGAGGATCTCATTCGCCGCCTCGGCATGCGGCTCCCGAACGTCCTTCAACAGGTCGAAGTTCGCCCAGTCCGCCTGCTCCAGGCAGCGACTCAGCTCGGCCCCCCGCGCCACGCATTCGCCCACGGCCGCCTCGGTCGTCGCAAACACCGCCCCGGCCAGCGCCGCGATCACCCCCCCCGGCTCCACCTGCTGCAACTGCTCGACCAGCCGCTGCGCCGCCACCGCCGTCCGCAGCCGGTTGGTCTGGTCGGCGTCCAGCCCCGTCCGGGTCATCCGCTCCCGCAACTGCTGCACGTACTGCTGGCAGCCCGCCCGCTTCTCCGCCGCCAGTTGCCGCACATCCCGCGACAGCGTTTCCACATTCGTCACACTCAGCAGTCGCGAGCTGGGCAGGCCAAACAGCCCGTGCGCCCGGCGGACCGCCCCCTGCCACACCTCCTCGGCAGGCAGTTCCACATTCCGCAGTTCGCACGCGTCGGGAATCGACTGCAGGCTCGGCTCCGGGTACGGACCGTTGTGCAGGTAGAACGTCCGGTTCGTCTGCCGGGCGAACAACAGGATAATCAGGTTCTGCGCCTCGCGCGACAGCCCCATCGGCTTCGGGTCGTCAATCCACCGCCGCAGGTTCGCCACCTCGAACGGGGCCCCGGTCGCCGCCTGCCGGCGCGTGAAATGCTCGCGCCACTCTTTGGTCAGCAAGAAGACCGTCGCGTCGGGGCCCATCTCCCCCACCCGCAACGGGTTCGCCACCTGCCGCAGCAGGGGCCGCTGCGTCCGCTCAATGGTCACCCGCCCATCCGGCGCCTCGACCGCTGGCAGAATCAGCTCGTAGACCTTCTTCAGCACCGCGGGCCTCACCTCGGTCTCGAACAGCGGAGCCCCCGGGTAGTCGTGTTCCAGCGCCTGCCCCACCAGGTGCTCGAGCGCCCCCCCCAGCGTCGCCGCCGCCGGTGGCTGCAGCGTCAGCCCGTCCAACAGCGACAGAAAGTGCTCGTTGGGGTCCAGGTCGTGCGTCGTGTCCAGCGAGCCCGCCGGCACATCCAGCCCGTACGCCGCGTCCAGGTGCTGCTTCACCCGCTGCCGCAACACCCCCCGCTGGTTCTCCAAGACCGTCCGCGCCATCTGCCGGTCCTGGGGCGACAGGTGCCCGGCATACTGCCCAAACCGCTCCCCCATCAGCACGTGTTCCAAAATCACCAGCAGCCCCAGGTCCCGCTGCGCCTCGGTGCTGAAGAACGACGGAATCCAGCACAGCGTCCTCGTCCCACCCGGGTGCGATTGCAGGTACCGCTGCCCCCGGCTCACGTCGTCCCGGGGCCCGTGGCCCGGCTCGTCGAACGGAAAGTCGATCACGACCCTCCAGTCGCTCCCCGTGTTATGCAGCGAAGAATCCGGCAGCTCCCGGATGTTCTTCAGCAGCACCAGGCAGGTCCGCCGCGTGTTCCGCCACACCACCTCCCGCGGCTGGTCGTATTCGAGTTCCCCCTCCCCCGTAATCCCCATTTCCTCGTACAGCATCTGCCGCACCCGCCGCACCCGGTTCCCCGGGTTATCCTCCCGGCGGGCCTGCTCGATAATGCTGGCGGTGTCGACCCCCGAGAGTTGGATCGAAATGCTCGGATTGGCCTGTTCGCCAATCTGGATCTCCCCCACCCCCGCCGAGACCCACTTCTTCACGCGCCGCAACAGCTCCGACGCCTCTTTCCCCGGCACGGGCGACTTGAGGGTCCCGTGGTTCAGGGCGGCCAGCTTTTCCGCCGTCAGCCCCCGCAGCGACTCGACCTCGGG
>CAIUHT010000724.1 GCA_903898975.1 uncultured Planctomycetaceae bacterium | reverse complement strand
CCCTCGACGACATCTCAACGGTCACCATGATGGATCAAGAGGTGCGAATCTGGCGCACGGGTCAGGACGAAGCCTGGGCCGCAGTGAAGATCGATGGTCTCAATGCCTACGTGCTCAATACGCTGCTCGTTGAACACCTCCGGGACCGCCCTGGGGAGGAAGAACGGATGAGCGACAGCGAGAATGACAGTGAAAGCCTGGGGCGGGTCATCTTTGAGAGAACAGTCTCTCTGGCCCTCAGGGAGTCCCTGCTAAGCACGTCTTTGATGCTCACGCTGCTGGGCGTGGGTTTAATCGTTCTTGGCTGGCTCAACATCAGGCTGGCAACCCCCGAAGGCATGCAGTTCTGGGGGAGTGTCGTCCTGATGGCAGGCTTGGCTTGCTTCCTCTGGCTCATCTATTCCTGGAGATATTGTTTTCGCTGTCACGAACGCGGGCTGATCTACCAGGGTTTGCTGAAAAGACGTCGACTCCTTTATGACCACATCGAGGCTTTCAGCTATCAGGCGACTCGGCACTATATGAATGGGCGCTATAAGGGAATCGTCTTTGTTCTCGATTTCGAGCCAGATGCCGAACACCGCTCCCAGCGCATCAGGTATTCCGTCCAGTTGAAGACTTCGGACGACGAATTGGAGCGACTGCGAGATCAGATCAGCAACTTTCTGGCCGAGCGCATGTTCCGTGAGATCGCCGCCGGGCAGCGAGTGCAGTGGACACCAGCGCTGGCCTTCGAACAGGGCAATCTGTTGTACACCCCGTCGGGATCGCTCGGCCGCAAACCGACTGTCTCGATTCCGTGGACGGAATTCGACAGGTACGAGCTCAATCAGGGAACGTGCAGACTGTTTCGCCGCGGTGAATCAAATGTTGCGGTCAGCGAGAGTAGCTCTTCGCGGAACTTTTTTCCGGGCCTCTTTTGCCTGCTGAACCTCATGCCCGACCAGCAGGAGGAGTCGCTGGCGATCCAGGATTTCGAGTAGGGGCAGTGTGGCACGACAGGGCGGCCCCCGCTCCCTCCGCCACCCCGGCCACCGCGCGGTGGGGTGGCCCAGTGCACCGGCGGTATGGCGGGACGTTGGGGGTGGGTCACGTCCAGGAGTGCGGCTGGGCGGGGCCCGCCGGCCAGCGGAGCGTGAAGTTCATCGCAAACGAGAGCCGGTGGAAATCGCCCCGATGCGACGTCACGGAGTGCCAGACATATGCGGGAAAAATCAGCATGAGTCCCGGGCGGGGAAAGATCTTGATGTGATCGTGATGGCAGACCGTGGTCTGGTTGGCGTTGAAGCGGGGATCGTGGAGCACCAGCACCCCATCCCCCGCCTCGAAATAGTCGGTGCCGTCGGCTGCGGAGAAGGGAGGACGGTCGGTCACCGTCGTGCGGGCGTAATAGATGCCGATGAGATCGGTCTTGTGATTGTGGGCGATGGTGGAGTCACCCGGGCCCATCCGGTTGCTGAAGAGCAGCAGGTCGACCCCGTCAGTCCCGGCGATCCCCTCGGCCTGTAGCCAGTGTCGGGCGCCGCGGAGGAACATCTCCCGAAGCCGGGCGATGGCGGGGACCGTCTCGGCCAGGACCAGCAGGTTGAGTGCATCGGGGTGTGTGCGGTCGTCGAGCTCGGGCCGCCGGTCGAGGAGGTCGCAGAGTTCGGCGTTGAGCCTGTCGGTGTCGGGAAACTGGATGGTTTCCACACGCGTGGCAAACACGACATGGTCCGTCACGTTCATCAGCCGACTCCTCCGCACAGCCGGCGGCGGTGACCGCCGGGACAGGGACCTTTGTTGGGGGGGGGCCTGGCGGACAGGCGAGTGCGCGGTGAGCCAGGTGTTGCACCGGATCGCGTGGGAGGCAGGGGGGCGAGCCGCGGGCGAGAGTTCCGTCCCCTGGCGGCACACCTCAGCCCGCTCGCTCATATGCGAGCGCACAATGTCCGTCACCGGTCCGCAGTATGGCACGCGACCTGGGGAGGGGTCCATGGATCGGCGTGCGGGGGGCTGTCGAGATGCCGGGGGGAGCCCGCGGACGGAGATTGGGGCGCGGGGCGAGTGCCGAGGGTCGGCCTGATGGGAATCACCCGACGACCGGTGACGGAAACTCGGGTGGATTCTTGCGGACCGCGTCGACCTTGAACTGCGGAGTGCGCTCCTGCCGCCCCAAGCTCTGGCACGAGCCCTGCTGGTGCTTCCCTGCCGGTGCTGCCCTGCCGGTGCTGCCCTGCCGGTGCTGCCCTGTGCGGGGGACACGAACTGATGCGGAGTCGCGACGGCGTGAGGTGTGGGGATGGCTCCCTTGGCTTGGCTCATCACTGGTCCCCTGGCAGGGCCGCGGTTGGGGGGAAGGAGTGCCGCTGAGATCTCAGCGAGGGGCAGCCTGGGGCCAGCAGCCCCCTCCGACCTTACGGTTCAACAGGCTCCGCGATGGCTTGCCGGTGTCGTTGCCGTGGTGGAATCGCCACGCCCCGCGTGGCGTTTCACCACACGGCCTGACCCGGTGACCGACCGCTGCCCGTTGCTG
>CAIUHT010000723.1 GCA_903898975.1 uncultured Planctomycetaceae bacterium | reverse complement strand
CTCGGAGGGTGACGCAAGTTCGGCGAGTTCGGCACGGCGGGGAAGCAGTGCGGCGCAGAGATCGAGAGACTGGGGAAGGCTCCGGCCGGGGAGTTCACCCCGCCGAATGGCGACCAGTTCGCGGGTGAACTGCAACAGGGGAACCGCCGTGATGGTCAGCAGGAACACGCCGGTCAGAATCCCGTTGATGGCCGGGGTCGAGGTGGTGTGACCGACCTCGGCCTGCGCGGCCTCGCGGTGTGGAACGTGTTGGTTGACGGGAGGAGCCATCAGCGGCTGTCGCAGCGGGTTTAAAAGATGAAGTAGATGAACGGGTTGAAAGCCTGGGCCTCCATGACCGCGAGCGCCACCCACAGCAGCAGCACCGCCCACGCGGCCTTGGGCCAGGTGAGCTGGCGGGTGAAGTCCCAGGTTTGGGGGGCCCCCCAGACAACCCCGGCGGCCCCGGTCATGCAGAGCAGGAAGTAGGGCTGATAGATGAGCCCAGCGAGCAGGTCGCTGCCTGGGTGTGCCGAGGGGAACCCGAGCATGGCCCGGCAGTACTCAACCGCCTCGGGGAGTGAGGCGGCCCGGAAGAAGACCCAGGTGAACAGCACAATCACAAAGGTGCAGGCGGTTGCCAGGGGGGCGGGGAGGCGGGTCACGAGGGTCTGGTGATTGCGCAGGCGTTCCCAGGCCAGCAGGCCACCATGGAGGGCCCCCCAGGCGACGAAGTTCCAGCTGGCCCCGTGCCACAGCCCACCGAGAACCATGGTGAGTGCCAGGTTGATGACGGTGCGGAGTTCGCCGCGGCGATTGCCTCCGAGCGGGATGTAGAGATTGTCGCGGAGCCAGAACGAGAGGGAGAGATGCCAGCGTCGCCAGAACTCGGTGAGCGACTGGCTGCGGTAGGGAGAGTCGAAGTTCTTCGTGAAGACGAACCCGAGCATCAGCCCCAGGCCGACCGCCATATCGGAGTAGCCGCTGAAGTCGAAGTAGATCTGGAAGGCGTACGCCACAGCGCCGTACCAGGCGTCGAGAGTGTCGCGACCACCGGCGTCGAAGACGGTGTTGGCGACCTTGCCGCAGGGGTTGGCCAGCAGGATCTTCTTGGCGAGCCCGCAGGCGAAGAAGGCGACGCCACGGGCGAATTTTTCGAGCGTGTGCGTGCGCGTGACGAACTGGTCGGCGACATCCTGGAAGCGGACGATGGGGCCGGCGACCAGTTGCGGGAACATGGCGACATAGCACATTGAATCGAGAATCGAGCGGATGGCGCGGGCATCGCCCCGATAGACGTCGATCGCGTAGCTCATCGACTGAAAGGTGTAGAAACTGATGCCCAGCGGGAGGGTGATGCGGAGCGCCGTGTCCCAGCGGGCCGACTCCCAGCCTGCGGCCGACAGGGCGGCGTTCCAGCTGTCGACACCAAAGTTGAAGTACTTGAAGAAGCCGAGGAGCGCGAGGTTCGAGACCAGGCCGCTGGCGAGGGCGAATTTCTGCGCGAACGAGCGGGGGGAGTGGGGATCGAGCAGCGGGACTTCGGCGGTCGGGGGAGTGCGCCACAGGCCGGCCAGCGTCATTCCTGCCAGCCAGTCCACGACGGTCTGGAACATGAGCAGGAGGACGAACCAGGGATTGGCCCAGCCATAAAAGAGGTAACTGAGCAGCGTGAGCGCGACGTGCCTGCCCCGGAGTGGCAGCAGGTAGTAGATGAGCAGCGTGAGCGGCAGGAAATAGAAAACAAACAGGTGAGAGCTGAAGACCATGTCAGGAGACTCCCCCCGGTTGGGAGCCAGCGCGGCGGAGGGGCCGGGGGATACCTGAAGTCACGTGCCGGGTGTCCCAACTGATCGGTGCGGTCATGGATCATGCTCCAGCAGGGACCAGCGGACAGCGGTAGCCAACGGCCAGTGCGACCGCCTGGGGGGTGAAGAGCGGCGGCGTTTGAAGACGCGGGAGGGGGAATCACCCCTGACGAGATGAGCACTGGACGGGAACAGGTTCAGCCTAGAGCAAACGCCGGGCAGCGACCAGACGAGAGGGGCTGGCGGCGGG
This sequence comes from uncultured Planctomycetaceae bacterium, assembly GCA_903898975.1. Lineage (GTDB taxonomy): Bacteria > Planctomycetota > Planctomycetia > Planctomycetales > Planctomycetaceae > UBA10511. The sequence continues at coordinate 63 of CAIUHT010000723.1, read as the reverse complement.
GGGTTGAGGGCCGGGACGGAGGCTGGCCCGGGGGCGCTGGGCGGGGGGCGTCCCTTGACGGTT
>CAIUHT010000722.1 GCA_903898975.1 uncultured Planctomycetaceae bacterium | reverse complement strand
GACCAGTGCCGGGCTGGGACACTCTGCGGTGCGGGCTGACGACCCTCCTGCACAGAAGAAAGACCGTGAATTTCTTCCGGTCTCGGGGGTGGAACGGCAGCCCCTGGTCGCCGCCACCGGCCGGCTGATTGAGGCGCTGGACTTTGTGGGGTCGCCCCTCTCGGCCGCACAGCGGGACGCCCTGCAACGGGCGGGACAACTCCCCGAAGACGCCGACGCGGCCCGGGCCCTGCAGGCGGTGCTCGACCCACTGTGCGTCGCAGGGGTCACCATCAACGCCGAAAGCCGGGTCTCGGTCGTCGAAGGGCCGGCCCGCAAAGAACTGATACAGCAGGGCTGGCGGACGTTCCTTGTCAAGGTGCTGAACGAGCCGGGCATCACTCCGGAATTAAAACTCGAAAGCCCCAACCTCGCCCCGCTCTACAAGCGGAGCAGCGGGTCGCCCAACCCCAAGGTCGAGGTCGCCCCCGCCGATGTCCCCAACCGCTGGCTCGACGCTGCCCTGTTTGTCTCGCAGCCCCTAAAGCCGGCGCTCTCTGGATTGAAACTCGAATACCGCGTGCTGCAGCTTTACAGCCGGGATGTGGGCAAGCGCGAGGCGCAGCTTGGATTTCACGTGGGCCAGGGGACACAAGACCTGGGTTTTCGCAACACGGTCCCGGTGCTGTTCCAGTGCCTGCCTGCAGTGGAGGTCTCCTTGGGACTCCGCGATTTCGATGGCAAGCCCACGACCGCGGCGCTGATCATCCGGGATGACCGGGGACGGGTGTACCCGAACCCGGCCCGCCGACTGGCCCCCGACTTCTTTTTCCACAACCAGATCTATCGGGCGGATGGTGAGTCGGTCCATCTTCCCCCGGGCGACTACACCGTCGCCGTCTCGCGCGGTCCCGAATACCGCACCGCGACCCACGTCTTGAAGGTCCCCGCGGGCGTCACCAGTTTTCGGCAGGAATTTCAGCTGGGGCGGTGGATCCACCCGGCGGCCAGCCGCTGGTTCTCGGGCGACCACCACGTTCACGCCGCGGGTTGCGCTCACTACGAGAACCCAACCGAGGGGGTGACCCCTGCCGACATGCTGCGGCACATCCTGGGTGAAGACCTCAACGTGGGGTGTGTGCTGAGCTGGGGACCCTGCTGGTACACGCAGAAGCAGTACTTCGAAGGGAAGACCTCGGCACTGTCCCGACCGGGCTACCTGATGCGATACGACGTCGAGGTGAGCGGCTTCCCGTCGTCGCATGCCGGGCACCTCTGCCTGCTGCGGCTGACCGAGGATGACTATCCCGGCGCCGAGTACATCGAGCAGTGGCCCAGTTGGACACAACCGGTGCTGGCGTGGGGAGCCCGGCAAGGGGGCGTGGTCGGTTACAGCCATTCGGGCTGGGGGCTCGAACTGCCCGACCGCATGCCCGATGGCTCCCGGCAATTCCGGGGCCGCAACCCGGCGGCGGGCTGGACTGGCCGGGCCGCCGACCAGCTTCCCGACCCCGCGCTCCCCAAGTTCGATGGCATTGGGGCGAATGAATTCATCGTGACCACTGCCACGGGAGTCTGCGACTTCATCTCGGCGGTCGACACCCCGGCGATCTGGGAACTCAACATCTGGTACCACACGCTCAACTGCGGGATGACCACCCGCATCAGCGGTGAGACCGACTTCCCCTGCATCTATGGCGACAAGGTGGGGCTGGGGCGGATCTACGTGAAACTTCCCGAGGGGGAAGAGCTGAACTACGACAACTGGGTCGCGGGGCTGAAGGCGGGGCGGAGTTACTGCGGCGACGGACTGAGCCACATCTTCGATTTCGAAGTGGGGGGAGTGAAGGTGGGTGAGCCGGGGACCGGGGGGAAGCTCAGCACGCTGAGCCAGGCGGCCCCGGGTAAGACCCGGGTCAAGTTCACGGCAGCAGCCCTGCTGGAAGCGGAACAGCCGACGGAAGAAGGCCGGGCGATCCGCGCGCGGCGACTGGATGACAAGCCCTACTGGCACCTGGAGCGGGCGCGGGTGGGGGAAACCCGGGAAGTTCCGGTCGAGGTGATTGTGAACGGCCAGCCGGTGGCCCGGCGGATGCTGCTGGCCGATGGTCACCGCGAGCCGATGGAGTTTGAGATTGATATTCCCCGCTCGGCGTGGGTGGCGGTGCGGATTCTGCCCAGCGTGCACACAAACCCCGTGTGGGTGGAAGTGGCGGGCCAGCCGGTGCGGGCGAGCCGACAGAGCGCGCAGTGGTGCCTCGACGCGGTCGATATCTGCTGGGAGGCGAAGCGGGGGAATATCCGCGAGTCGGAACGGGCCGAGGCAGCCCAGGCTTACGAGCAGGCCCGCGCGGTGTACCGCAAGGCGCTGGCCGAAGCCCCCGCCGAATGACTCCTGGCATCGCGCGAACCCTGGCGTTCAGCGTGTTCAGGGCCGACGGGCGCCGTGCATCTCCCGGTTCGGGGCAGAATGATTGCCGGTAGCACCTTTGTCCCAAGCGGCTGTTGGCCGGGCGGCTGGCGGCTGTGGGGTCGATTGATTCTAATCAGCGGTGTCGGGGGCCACTGGACTTGCCCCTGGAAGTCGAGTGGTCGCTCACCCCTCAACTCTTCGGAGCCTTCGTCATGAAGCGGCGCCTGTCGTGGTGTGTTTGGACTTTGGTTGGCTGTGCGTGGAGCGCGGCTCTGCCCGCCGGCGACCTGGCGTGGAAGCGGATCAAGGTCGACGAACGCTTCCGCTCGGAGGGGGTCTCCGCCGCCGACATCAACCACGATGGCAAGGTCGACCTGGTGCATGGCCTGGGCTGGTACCAGGCCCCCGAGTTCACCTACCACCCGATCCGCGAGCAGAAAGACTACGGCGACGGTTCGGGAGGCTACAGCAACAGCTTCGCCAACTTCGCCCACGACCTGAACGGGGATGGCTGGAGCGATGTGATCTGCATCGATTTCCCTGGCACCCCCTGCTACTGGTTTGAGAACCCCAAGGGGGGCGAGGGGAACTGGAAGCAGCACGAGATCTGGCACAGCGCGGCCAACGAGACCCCGCTGTTTGTCGATGTGACAGGTGACGGCCTGCCCGAGCTGGTGATGTCGTCCGAGACCGAGGGGCTGGTGGGCTACCTCGAGGTGCCGCAGGGCGAAGCGGTCTACAAGAAGTGGGACTTCGTGGCGGTTAACACCAACAAGCGCGACCCGATCCCCGCCGGGACTCCCCACGACAAATACCCCCCGGGGACCTTCCGCTATTACCACGGGCTGGGAGTGGGGGATGCCAACGGTGACGGTCGGCTCGACATTCTCATTCCTCACGGCTGGTGGGAAGGCCCCGCCAAAGAGGAGCTGGGCAAGGGAACGTGGATGTGGCACGCGTGGAACCTGACCCCCGACGGCAACCCGGGCTACCTTCCCGCCGCAGATGTCTATACCGAAGACCTCGACCTCGATGGCGACATGGACGTGCTGATGAGTGCCGCCCACAACGTCGGCGTCTGGTGGTTCGAGAACCAGGGAGGGGCCAACCCGCAGTACAAGTACCACCTCATCAGCGAGCAGGTGACGCAGACCCACGCCCTGCATTTCGTCGACTTGAACGGCGACGGACAGCGGGAATTGGTGACCGGCAAGCGGTGGTGGGCCCACGGCCCCAAGGGGGACGTCCGCCCCGACGAAGACCCGGTCATCATCTGGTTTGACATCCGTCGGCAGAAGGGGCAGCCGCCCCAGTTCACCCCCCACGTGATCGCCGAGAGCAGTGGTTCGGGCATTGGAACGCAGTTCAGCATTCACGATCTGAACGGCGACAAGGCCCCCGACATTGTGCTGTCGAACAAGAAGGGTGTGAACGTGCTGATGCAGGTTCCCGCCCGCAAGACCGCCGCGAAGTAGTTTGCGATGCGTACCCGCGGTCCCCGCGCGGCGCTCCACGCCCCGCGGGAAACTGCGGGGGATGGTTGCCAGCGCGGGCCTCTCCGAATGCAGGCGGCAGCCAGGCGGTTGTCGGTGCTTCATTCCGGCGGAAAACCCCAGCAGGCCGCCCCTCAGGGTGCTGTGCTCGGGCCGGTGGATTGTTGGCCTGGTCTTTGCAGGACCGCGGGCACCTTTTCTCGCGTGGAACCAGCGAGCTTGGGCAACAACGCCTCGCTGCACAGACATGATTGCCGATTCGGACCAGGCAATCGGTTCACCCAGTGAATCGGTTGAGAGCAACGAGCGTGGGGATCGGGTTTTCCAAGTGAACTCGCACGCAGTCCG